>CALGNY010000184.1 GCA_937958375.1 uncultured Bacillaceae bacterium | reverse complement strand
CCCACCAACGCACCGAATAATCCGATCAAGCTATAGATGATGACGTACAACCAAATTTGCATGTCATTAATCGACATGCTCAATAATCCCGCTGCAAGAATTGTCGCGAACCCCATCCAGGCGTTTTTAAAAATAAAATGACTGAAGAACCCGATTATAATCGTGACTGTCGGATACAAAATCAAAAAGAATATGAATTCATTGATTTCAAAGCGAAACAGTAAATCGTATATTGCAACCAAAACAAAAATGATCGCCATGCTTCCGATTATCCATGTACGCTTACTTGGCTCATCCATAAAATCCCTCCTTTATTAAACAATCGCCGGAATTTTGATTTTCACAGTAAATGTTTCATCTTTATAGATAAAGTCCAGCGTTCCTTCATATTTATCAACAATCTCATCAATAATTTTGGTTCCCAGTCCTTTATGGTCGCCTTTTTTCGTCGTGATTCCATAGTCTTCATACAGACGGTCCAAAATTTTCGTCTCAATTGGCAGAGAATCATTCTGACAGATCAAAATATATAAACCACTTCGTTTTTGGAATTCTAATGATATGTATGCCTTTTTACCTCTTTCATTTTGATAGGAGTCGCCCGCTTCAATGGCATTGGATAACAGATTACTAACCATCGAAACGATGTCCCGATTCTCCATCGGCAACGAGGAAAGCGGCACATCGAGATGATAATTTGCTGCCATTCCAGCATGGCTTGCTCGCTTGTATGCCTGATGCAATGTCGCTGCAACAACTCCTTTTTCCCCTTTGATGGACAGATTTGTTTCTTCATACCCATCCACCATCTGGTCTAAGTATTGCTCGGCTTCTTCGTATTCTTTGTTTTCCAGCAAATAATGCATTGCAGAAACATGTTTTAAAAAATCATGCCGTTCACTCCGTACGACCCGAAATGTTTCATTCATATGTCCCAGTTCTGTTTCGTAATCCGATAGCCTGCTCGTCGCTTCATCTATTTGTTTGGTCAAATCATAACGAATCCATTCGATAAAAATGAATACAGCGAACAATAAAACATACGTCCAATCAGGCGTGCCAGCAGTATAAATCAGCAAAATGAACACTTGGACGACACTCAGTAGCACATGCCAACTTATCGTTCCACGTGACCCAGTCATCAAAAAATAGCGGCTCAATCCCCAGGCAATACCCGCTGACAGAATGAGTGCCATATAAAAAGGCAGATTCAATTGTAAATAAGTGGTGATCGCTTGGATATGTATCGTAGCAGCCAATACAAACATGGCCCAATAAAATAATTGCAAAAAAGCTCACCTCTAAAAATAATTCTCCTGTATGAACTTCACTTGGTCCTTCGTGATCATTGCCTTTTCATCAATCCCATCAAAACTGACCACATAAGAATTTTTCGCATACAATGAGAAGTTCGTCACATAGTGGATATTGATGATAAATGAGCGATGGGACCGAATGAAATCTCGTTCACGCAACTCGCCTTCAAGTTCATTTAACGTTAAATAGGTCTTGATCGCTTCATTTTTTGTATAAATTGTCGTCGAGCGACCCGAACGCTCGATAAAAACAATATCTTTTTTCTGAAGAATATGTATGTCATTTTTTTGTTTCAGGTACAACCTACCCTTCATTTCGGCAGATTTCGATTTTTCTAACAGTCGCTCCATGGAATGGATCAGCCGTTCTTTCGGATAAGGCTTCATAATATAATCATGAACATTCAATTCAAAAGCATGGACGGCATAACCACTATTTGCCGTAACGAAAATCACAGCGATATCCAGCGCATGCGAATGGATCAAATCTGCAAGTTCATACCCTGACAAATCAGGCATTTCAATATCCGCAATCAGCACATCAATCGTTTCCCTTTTAATTTGTTCATACGCATCCTGAGCCGAAGTCGTAGAAAAAATGATTTCCACCTCACTCATGGATGAGATGATCGCATGCATTTTATCCAAGTCAATCTGCCGATCATCCACAATTCCTACCTTCATCATTATCCCTCAATTTAAATGAACCATCGGCGAATCTGCGCTCACCGATATTTAATATTTCATTTCCTATGATTGTATGATTATCATCGACATTTACAACTTACCAGAAACCCCAAATGGCGATGAGACTTCCTGCCTTCACAAAAAATACTGACTATTCTCCATTCATTTTATCACACTCAAGAAATCTTTTGACCTTTTCGCGACATCAAAAGGCATTTTCGCGACAGAAGTGAAGATTCCTCTTGTATTTCCTTATATGATAAAGTCAACAAAACATTGGAGAGGTGAAAAGAATGCTAGAAATCAATGAAGTCACGAAAAAATTTCAGGATAAAAAAACACATGTGACGGCTTTGAAGCATGTCTCTTTTTCGGTTCAACAAGGGGAAGTTGTCGGGTTACTCGGCGAAAATGGAGCCGGCAAAACAACACTTCTTCGGGCAATCGCAACCTTACTACAGCCGACCGAGGGAACCATCAGCGTTGCAGGATATGATACCGTAAAGAATCCGAATGACATCAAACGAAAAATCGGGGTGCTATTTGGAGGCGAAACCGGTCTATACGAGCGCTTGACTGCAAGAGAGAACTTGACTTATTTCGCAAGTTTATACGGACTCGGCAAACATGAAACAAAGGTCCGAATCGATGAGTTATCGAAAATGTTCGGAATGAAAGATTACTTGGATCGGAAAGTCGGTGGCTTCTCGAAAGGGATGCGTCAAAAAGTATCAATTTCCAGAACCATTATCCATGACCCGGACATCATTTTATTCGACGAACCGACGACTGGATTGGACATTACGGCATCAAACGTTTTCAGGCAGTTGATCAACCAAATCAAACAACAAGGCAAGACCATTTTGTTCTCCAGTCACATCATGGAAGAGGTCCAAATGCTTTGTGATTCCGTTGCGATGATTCACAAAGGTGAACTCGTTTATCATGGCACGATGGAGAATCTTTATGAGGAAGAAAAAAGTGAGGATTTAAACTATATCTTTATGAGTAAGCTTGTGAGGGGGGACCATCTTGTTTCGTAAAATATTCTTTAAAGAAATGAAAGATTCTTTCCGCGACCGAAGAACATTATTGTTAACCGTTTTCCTTCCGGTCATCATGATGTCAGCACTCGTTTTTTTCTATGAAAGCATGATGAGTGATGGCGATGAAAATGAAGTCTATTCACTTGCCGTGGAAGAGACAGCGAACGAGGAGCTGTTGGCATTATTTGAGCCCATCGAAAATATCGATTTAGTCAGAACAGAGGATCCGTACGAGACCGTTCGCGAAGGCAATGCATTAGCGGCAGTCGTTTTTGAAGAGAATTTCCTTGAACAAATCGAATCGAATCAACCTACTGCGGTTACGGTGTTAGGTGATTCATTCAGTCAAAATTCATCCATCTTGATGAATCTTGTCACGACTACTTTATCTACTTTTGAAAAATCGATTGTATCTGAGAGACTGCTAGCAGAAGGTGTTGACGAATCACTGGTGATCCCCTTCTCCATCTCACAAGAAGAATTGTCCGAAGATAACCAAGGCATGAATTTATTGGCATTACTCATTCCGTTGATGATCGTATTGGCCATCGGAATCGGTGCGGGACCTTCTGCTTCCGATTTATTCGCAGGTGAAAAAGAAAAGAAAAC
>CALGNY010000183.1 GCA_937958375.1 uncultured Bacillaceae bacterium | reverse complement strand
AGCTCGTGCTGTTCCCGCAGGAGTCGCCACCTCCGCTCTTCACCATACAACAACTCAGCTTAGAACTTGTATTATCAACTAAACATCTTGTCCAAAAATCACTCCTGGCAAACTTCCTTCGGCTCGGTACCTCGAATATAGTACATCCACCGTGTCCGATTTTCACAATCCGGACCTTGAAGCAAACCGGTATCCGGGTCGACATAGGCTCCGGTCACACCATCCGGAACAGGGAATGGATCAACAGGCTTATTTTCATGGATTTCTTCCATATACTCAGCCCAAATATATTTAGCGGCCTGCAAATCCTCTCGTTCCACTAAAGGCGCAGAATCGTCGAATCCTGTCCACACCGCCGTCGTATAATGGGGGCTATAGCCGACCATCCAACTATCGTTTGGTGTCGTACCCGACTTGCCTGCATAATGTTGGTGAAGCATAGGCGCGATCGTTGCGCCAGTCACTCGGCTATAACTATTCAACCGCTCATCGAACATCCCCGTCATCAAGTGGGTGAGCACAAAGGCATAGTTTTCATCCAATTCCTGAGTCGGTTCTTCAGGCTCATGCTCATAGACGGTTTCACCTTCTGCATCAACGATTTTCTCGACCGTGTACGGTTCAACCGATCCACCTGCATTGGCTAACAGGCCGTAAGCCTTGGCCATCTCAAAAACGGATGCGGAAGCGGAACCGAGCGCAAGTGATTGAACTTCCGGCAGATCACCATCGATGCCAAATGTGGCTGCAGCCTGCACCAGATTTTCCGGAGTGATGAATTGGTTGGTTTTGACGGCATAAATATTATCGGAAATCGCAATCGCTTGGGCTAATGTAATCGGCCCATTCGCATATTGGTCGCCATAATTGGATGGCTCATAGACTTCCCCATTTTCCAATTGAAACGTCGTAGGGGCACTTTCCAATGTCGTCGAAGGTGTAAATCCATAGAGCAATGCTGCATAGTAGAGAAACGGCTTGAAGGTTGACCCAGTCATCCTCTCTGATTGAATCGCTCGGTTGTAGGGGGATTGTTCATAGTTTCGTCCCCCTTGCATGGCAATCACTTCGCCTGTTTCGTGATCGAGCGAAAGCGTGCCGACCTGCAGTTCACCTTCAGGCAATCTTTCATCAACGGTTTCCTCAAGGCTTCGCTGCGCATCACGGTCCATCGTTGTATAGACATGATACCCGCCATGGGTTAACTCTTCCTTCGTCAAACCGAGAATGCCAGCAGCTTCCTTCATCGCATGGTCCAAAAAATAGAGCCCGTAAATCGATTCATCACTCGCAACCGTCGTCGAAATCTGGACTTCTGCTTCGGTTGCCTGTGCGTACGTTTTCTGATCGATCATGTCTAGCGCCAACATTCTACCCAAAATCCACTGTTGGCGGTCGGTTGCACGGTCCAAATCATTGAGTGGGGAGTAGATGGACGGCCCTTTAGGCACACCAGCCAAGAGAGCAGCCTCCGCAATCGACAAGTCTGAAGCGCTTTTTTGGAAAAAATACTGGCTTGCTGCTTCGACACCGTATTGCCCGTGCCCGAAATAAATGGTATTTAAATAACCTTCTAGAATGTCATCCTTTGACAAAAACATCTCCAGCCGGATGGCGGCGAGCGCCTCTTTGATTTTTCGGTTCCATGTTTTTTCATGGGTGAGATATAGATTCCGGGCATACTGTTGAGTAATGGTGCTGGCCCCTTGTTTTTTATCCTGATGGATGACATTTTGCAACGCGGCACTCCCGATTCGCTTGATGTCAAACCCTAAATGATTATAAAAATGTTGATCTTCTGCTGCCAGAAAGGCATCAATCAAATGGGGTGAAATGTCAGCTAAGTCGACCGTTTCTCGCTGATCGATCAAGAAAGAAGCTTCAAGCGCCCGTTCTTCCCGGTCGAAAAGCATCGTTTGCCGATCAAGATTTGTATCGGGTGGTCCGAGTAAATATGTATAGATCAGAATGCCAGCTAGGACGGAAGCCATGAAGCTGCCTACGAATATGAAGCTGATCAATAGTTTTCTTATCATGTCGATTACCCCTGAAGTTGCACGAATTTTGACCGATATAATTGATAATAGTATGGAAGAATGTGACGGTTTTTAAACATTCATGTGTTTTCTTTGATAGCTTTGATATATTAAGTTAGACTAATGAAGGTTTTTATAAATAAACAAATGACGAACTGTACATAACAACCGAACAGCAGGATTTAACAGAAAGGAAGAAAGGCATGGCCAATCAAATTGATGTGGATATCCAAATTGATGTTGAAATTTTTGATGAAACCGGGAAGGAAACGATCCGGAAGAAGGAAAAAGGAGTTTATCTCCACAAAAACAATATTCATGTGATAAAATATGACGAACAGATGGATGATTTCGGTCCCGTAAAAACAACGTTGATGATTCAAAAAAATAAAATTGTACTGAAGCGCGAAGGAATCGTGAAACTGCACCAGACTTTTCGGATCGGAAAGAAAACCGAAGCGCTTTATACTCATCCGTATGGGCAGTTCCGTATGGAGACGGTGACGCGAAGAATCGAATTTTTCAAAGGAATCAACCTCAAGTCTGGGCGGGTTTTTGCTGATTATGATGTCAGGTTGAATGATCAGGATGCACGCAGACATACATTGCAGGTGAAGTTCCAAGAGGAGGAGTAACACGTGAATATTGTCACCCAAATAGAAGATACGCTGAAACAGGAAATTGAGCAGGCTGTCTTGAATGCAGGACTAGCGAAGGCTGAAGAAATGCCGGAAGTGATTTTGGAAACGCCGAAAGAAAAGGAACACGGCGATTACGCGACGAATATGGCCATGCAGCTGGCGCGGATTGCCAAAAAAGCACCACGGCAAATTGCTGAGGAAATCGTTGGTCAATTGGATGCGGAGAAGGCTTCCATTGAAAAAATAGACATTGCCGGACCGGGCTTCATCAATTTTTTCATGGATCAATCCTTTTTGACACAAGTTGTCACCGAGATCAACGAAGCGAAGGAATCGTATGGATCCAGTGATGTCGGCCAAGGGAAAAAGGTGCAGATTGAGTTTGTCTCCGCCAATCCGACGGGTACGCTTCACTTAGGTCATGCACGTGGCGCGGCGTATGGCGATGCATTGGCGAATGTCATGGAAAAAGCCGGCTATGAGGTTCAGCGCGAATATTATATTAACGATGCTGGCAATCAAATCGGAATCCTGGCGAAATCCATTGAAGTCCGATATTTTCAAGCGTTGGGTAAAGACGTCGACATGCCGGAGGATAGTTACCGCGGTAAAGATATCATTGAATTGGCGAATCAGCTCGTTGAAAAACACGGGGACGAATTTGCGAACATGACGGTAGAAGAGCGTCTGGAAGCCTTCCGTAACTTCGGCCTCGAACATCTGCTGGAGCGGATCAAACAGGATCTGGAAGAGTATCGGGTGCCGTTTGATTCGTGGTTCTCTGAAACGTCTTTATATGAATCTGGCGTCATTGAACAAGCAGTCGATCAGCTTCGGGAGAATGGCTATGTGTATGAAGCGGAAGGCGCAACGTGGTTCAGAAGTACGGATTTCGGTGACGATAAAGACCGTGTGTTGGTTAAAAATGATGGCACCTACACGTATTTGACACCGGATATTGCGTATCACCAAAACAAAATCGACCGTGGTTTTGATGAGTTGATTAACGTGTGGGGGGCTGACCACCACGGTTACGTCAACCGGATGAAGGCGGCGATTCAAGCACTCGGTAACCCGAAAGATTTGTTGGATATCAAAATCGTGCAACTCGTTCATCTCTATCAAGACGGTGAAAAAGTGAAGATGAGTAAGCGGACAGGCAAAGCGGTGACGATGCAGGAATTGATCGAAGAGGTTGGCCTCGATGCGACACGATATTTCTTCATTATGCGCTCGAATGATTCGCATCTTGATTTTGATATGGACTTGGCAACGAGTGAATCGAACGAAAACCCGGTGTACTACGTGCAATATGCGCATGCTCGTATTTGCAGCATGCTAAAACAAGCCGAGGAAAAAGGAATCGATGTAAACGCCGAGGCAAATGTTTCGGTGTTGACTAGCGAAAAAGAAATGGATTTGCTGAAGCGGCTCGGCGATTACCCGCAAGTGATCACCGAAGCGGCCAGCAAGAAAATGCCACACCGGATTCCTCAATATGTTTTTGAATTGGCTGGTGACTTGCATAGCTTTTATAATGCCGAAAAAGTCATCAACCCAGATGATATGGAACGGACACAGGCCAGAATCGCACTGATCCAAGCGGTTCGGATTGTCATCCAAAATGCCTTGCAGTTGATTGGTGTTTCCGCACCAGAAAAAATGTAAAAAGAGATTAGTTGAGATGAGAAAAATCCTAACCAACGAGCGGTTAGGATTTTTTTGCCTGAAAAACAGAGCAGTAGGCCTTGAAAGCTCGGCAGCAATTGGGAAGGCAAATGGGATAGCGGGGAGCCGTGCAATATTGGGCTCCAGCCGTGCAAAAAAATTGAGAAGCCGCGCAATAATTTCGCCGAGCCGTGCAATAATCCCGTCCAGCCGTGCAATAGTCGCTCCTAGCCGTGCAATAATCTTCCCGAGCCGCGCAATAGTCTCCCCAAGCCATGCAATATATTCTCACAATCATGCACTCTTCCAGAAAATCCGCTCTACCCGCATGCCACCGACCATATCAGACAATGGATCCGCGAACGATTTAGCGAAGAGTTTAATAAATGAATTGACTGAATGCTCATTCATTGTATAATAGGACATATAGAAACATAGCCAGTTGAGTTGAAAAAGTACTCATCCATTTCATCATTAAATTCAGATTATTCCTACATCCTGGCGGTTTTTCATGTTAAGATATAGGATAAACGGAATGATCACTCATCAAAGATTATTGGGGGGAACCAAATGAACACGCTGTTAATCATCAACGCAATCGCCTTCCTTGCTGTGACGGCTTACGCGATTTATTTATTTGCGACCATCGTCAAAACGCGGATTTCGTACATAAAGCTCGGAAAACGGACGGAATTCGACGAAGGCGTCAAGCAACGGTTGAAGGATGCATGGGTGTATATTTTCGGTCAGAAAAAGTTGTTGAAAGATAAAAAATCCGGTGCGATCCACGTCATGTTTTTCTACGGATTTATTTTAGTACAGTTTGGTGCAATCGATTTCATTTGGAAAGGGCTTGCGCCAGGATCGCACATGCCACTTGGATTTTTATACCCTGGATTTAAGTTTTTCCAAGAGATTGTGACACTGGTCATTCTTGTGGCAGTCGTTTGGGGATTTTATCGCCGGTATATCGAGAAGCTCGTACGCTTGAAGAAAACATTTGCGGCAGGGCTGGTCTATTACTTGATCGGCTCATTGATGCTGACTGTCTTGCTCGGTAATGGGTTTGAAATGATTTGGCAGGGCCATGAAACAACATGGACCGAACCAATTGCATCAGGTGTCGCCATGGCATTCGGCTGGATGGGACCAACCGCGGCAGCCACCCTCTTCTTCGTGATGTGGTGGATTCATTTGCTCGTGTTGTTGGCATTCTTGGTATACGTCCCGCAGTTCAAGCACGCACACTTGATTGCCGGACCAGCGAACGTATTACTTACGAAAGACAAGCAACATGGAAAATTGAAAAAGCTAGATTTTGACATCGATGAAATGGAAGAATCGGAAGAAGAACCGACATTTGGTGTTGGAAAAGTAGAGGATTTAAGCGATCTGCAGCTACTCGACTTGTATGCTTGTGTTGAATGTGGACGCTGTACGAATGTGTGTCCAGCTTCAGGTACGGGTAAAATGCTTTCGCCGATGGATTTGCTTTTGAAAATCAGAGACCATTTATCTGAAAAAGGTGCAGCAGTGACTGGACGTTCGGCATGGGTACCTACGTATGCATTTGCCGGAAGAACCGGAAACCAAGTTGCAGCAGATCCCAACGGTTCGTTGGCTGAGCAAGTCATCAACCAAAACTTGATCGGTGATGTCGTGACAGAGGAAGAACTATGGGGCTGTACGACTTGCCGTAACTGTGAAGATGCTTGTCCAGTGATGAACCAACACGTGGACACCATTGTTGACCTTCGTCGTTACCTTGTGATGACAGAAGGAAAAATGGATCCTGAAGCGCAGCGTGCCATGATGAATATCGAACGTCAAGGAAACCCTTGGGGACTTTCCAAAAAAGACCGCGAAAACTGGAGAGACCAAGACGAAGATATGAAAGTGCCTACTGTCAAAGAGCTGAAAAAAGCAGACGAAGAATTCGAATACCTATTCTGGGTTTCTTCCATGGGCTCTTATGATAGCCGCTCGCAGAAAATTGCTATGGCATTCGCTCGCTTGATGAACAAAGCTGGCGTGAAGTTCGCGATTCTAGGAAACAAAGAACGGAACTCTGGAGATACAGCTCGCCGGTTAGGAAACGAATTCCTTTTCCAAGAGCTTGCTGAGAAAAACATTAAAGAATTCGAGAAAAACGATATCAAGAAAATCGTTACGATTGACCCACACGCTTACAATGTGTTTAAAAACGAGTACCCGGATTTCGGATTTGAAGGCGAAGTATTCCACCACACGGAATTGCTCGCTGAATGGATCAAAGAAGGTCGCTTGAAACCTGAAAAAGCGATCCACGAAAAAATCACGTACCACGACTCCTGTTACTTGGGTCGTTACAATGACATCTACAACCCACCACGTTACATTTTAGAAAACGTGCCAGGTGTCGAAGTCGTTGAAATGGAACGTAGCTTTGATAACGGAATGTGCTGTGGTGCCGGTGGCGGTTTGATGTGGATGGAAGAAACGACAGGTAACCGCATCAACGTCGCTCGGACAGAACAAGCACTGCAAACCGAAGCAACAACGATTTCCAGCGCATGCCCATTCTGTCTGACGATGCTCAGTGACGGAACAAAAGCGAAAGATGTAGATGAATCCGTACAAACGCGCGATGTCGCAGAAGTATTGGAAGAGTCTATTTTCGGAGCTCCAGACAGAGTAGATCAACCAGCATAACAAGAATTAAACTCTCGAGAGGTGACCGGTTGCGGTCGCTTTTCGGGAGTTTTCTGTATGGTTGAGGATGGTGTTGGGTCTTCTCATCGCCATTTTGGGTGTGAAAATAGTAGTGAATGTCGCTGATAAGAAGTCTCACCGACATTTGGTTGTGAGATTCGTCGCAAATGTCGGTGATAAGGCTTCTCGCAGCCATTTGAGGTGTGAGAATAGGTATAAATGTCGTTGAGAAGTTGTCTCACCGACATTTGAGTCATGAAAATAGGTTCAAATGTCGCTGATAGGGTTTCTCAAAGACATTTGGGGTGTAAGAATAGGTATAAATGTCGCTGATAGGGTTTCCTCGCCGCCATTTGGATTTTATGAATGTCACTGAGAGCGCACCTTGCGACTTGCAAGTCAGCTGGCTATGTTTTTTTGCTGAAAATATTTGTTGATCGGCACATTTGTGTAAATGAATAGAGCTGTAATGAGCCCTCCGAAAATCCAACCGACAACACGGGTATACACGATCATCGTGTCATAGGCTTCAATCCCATACGTTTGAAGCAACCAAATTTTTAAGGAAGCTAAGCATATACCTCGAATGACAATGACACTCTGGATCACCTGAAACCACATGAAAATCCCTTTTTGATGAAAAAGTTCTTTGCTGGCTTCTCTGTCATGGCCTTGCAGGGAAACGAAATCAACCGCAAAATAAAGGGAGAGTGGCTTTCGGATGACGAGCAAAAAAGCATGCAAACCAGCGATCGCCAAACCGAAATAAATTTGATTCCATAGCATTTGTTCTGCAGAACCGGCTAATAAATCTAATGTTGTTCCAATGAGCAACGTGGAAATAATATAAATTCCGATCAGGTTAAATTGTCTTGCCTTGAAGAAACGATAGAATGTATAAATGATTCCAGGCACGGTTGAAAGTAACATCGCAAGATAATCACCAAAATATTCTCGGCCTTGGTTCCACACGAGTAGCGGTAATCCAATATAAAAAATAAGGTCGAGGAATGCGATTTTTCTACTCATTTTGCTTCCCCCTGTATACGGTGGCGGCTTTTTCGATGAAATGGATGACCTCATCGCTTATTGGAGCGAACCCCATTTCACTTTCTTGACCTCTGGCAAGGTTCCATGTTTTATAGGCCAATTCATGGTCTCCTTTAAACATTTCATACGTTAATCGTCCCCATTGTTCGACTAATCTTTGTGCGCGTTCATCTTCAGGTTGAACTTCATCGTGTATGGCTTGCCTGATCTCTTTCATTAATTGAATCCAAACATCTCCCGATTTTTGACCGATTCTTGGTAATTGGTTAATTATTTTTTGTTCATCATCAGAAAAATAGTGTGCACGTAGTTTTGTTTTGTCTGATTGATTCCCTTTAATCGTGGAAAAAATGGTGCTCCACTTTTTCGTTCCTGAGTAATCTAGTAGGTCTAGAAGGCTTCTCACCTTCTGCTTTTTTTCTTCTAATCTTCTCTGTTCCATTTCGATAAGTTTTAATTGCATCTTAAGAATTTCGTTAGGGTTTTTATTTGACCCTGAGACAATCGTTTTGATTTTTTCCAAATCGAAGCCAAGGTCTTTTAAAAAAGAATGTGGTATAACTTTTCTACAGCGGTGTCATCGTAGCGTCGGTGGCCACTTTTTGTGTAGGTTGATGGTGTGAGTAAGTGAATCTCGTCATAATAGTGTAGGGTACGAACCGAAACTTGGCTCAAATTGGCTAATTCTCCAATAGAGTACATGTTCATCTCCTCCGTAAATATACTCTTACCGTTGATTATAAAACATCACGTAACGTAAGGTACAATCTATTTTGAAAATTTAGTTTAAGTTAAAACAAACTTTTTCTTCTGTTGAGCGAGCGTTCAGTCGAAAGTATGTTATAATAAATGATAACGTTTACAAGAAGAAATTTTCTGTATAAATAGTATTTTAAAAAAGGGAGGAATCATTGTGACAAAAACAGTGATTGTAGCAGGTGCACGGACACCATTTGGAAAATTCGGAGGAAGTTTGGCGCCTTTGACGGCCGCTCAGCTTGGTGGGATTGCGATCAAAGAGGCGGTCAAGCGTGCTGGAATCGAAGGGAAAGAGGTTCAAGAAGTTATTGTCGGTAATGTTTTGCAAGGCGGGCAAGGACAGCTTCCTTCCAGACAGGCAATGCGAGAGGCAGGACTTCCGTGGGAAACGAAAACAGAAACGATCAATAAAGTTTGTGCCTCAGGTATGCGCAGTGTCACACTTGGTGACATGTTGATCCGTTTGGGTGAAGAGGATGTCATCGTTGCTGGTGGAATGGAATCAATGAGTAATGCGCCGTATGTGCTACCGGATGCACGTTGGGGAATGCGCATGGGCGACCGGAAAGTCGTCGATACGATGGTCCATGACGGCCTGACGTGTTCGTTTGAAAATGTGCATATGGGAACGTACGGAAACCGGACTGCGGAAAAATTCGAACTGACACGTGAAGCACAGGATGAGTGGTCCGCGAAGAGTCATGAGCGCGCACTGAATGCTATTAAAGATGGCAAGTTTAAAGAAGAAATTGTTCCGGTAGAAGTTCCACAACGTAAAAAAGACCCGATTACGGTTGATACAGATGAAGCACCACGGGAAGGCACCACCGTTGAAACGTTAGCTAAGTTGCGACCGGCTTTTGATAAAGATGGAACAATCACGGCTGGGAACGCACCTGGAGTCAATGACGGCGCGGCGGCGATGGTATTGATGTCTGATGAAAAAGCACAAGAACTAGGAAAAACGCCACTTGCGACCGTTTTAGGTCATGCAGAAGTCGCTGTTGAAGCGGACCGTTTCCCAGAAACACCTGGAATCGTCATTAACAAACTTCTTGAGAAAACAGGCTACAAATTAGAGAATATCGATTTATTCGAAGTCAATGAAGCATTTGCGGCGGTAAGCTTGGCAAGTGGAAAAATTGCAGGACTTGACCCTGAAAAAGTGAACGTCAACGGCGGAGCGGTCGCGCTAGGTCACCCAATCGGTGCAAGCGGTGCACGAATTATTTTGACATTGGCGTACGAATTGAAACGTCGCGGTGGCGGTCTTGGTATCGCTTCGATTTGTTCTGGTGGCGGCCAAGGGGATGCCGTACTGATTGAAGTTCCAAAACAATAACGAATTTTGCATTTGAATGAGGAGGTTTTCGAACATGGCAGTGAATCAGGTAATGGTCATCGGTGCCGGCCAAATGGGCGCAGGAATTGCTCAAGTTTTTGCGCAAGCCGGCTTCCGTGTGAAGTTAAATGATATTTCCGAAGAGAGTTTGCAACGTGGGCTGGCGACGATTGAAAAGTTGCTTTCCCGCAATGTCGATAAAGGACGAATGACTGAAGCGGACAAAACAAATACACTGAACAAATTGGAAACAACAACGTCTCTGAATGATGCAAGTGACTGTGATTTGGTCGTCGAAGCGGTTGTCGAAAACATGGACGTCAAAACAAAGGTTTTTCAGCAGTTGGATCAAATCACGCCGAAGCATGCCATTTTGGCATCCAACACGTCGTCACTCCCGATTACGGATATCGCAGCGGTAACGGAACGGCCAGAGAAAGTGATCGGCATGCATTTCATGAACCCGGTGCCGGTCATGGAATTGGTCGAAGTGATCCGCGCCCTGCAAACATCCGATGAAACGTATGAAACGATCGCAGAGACGGCGAAACAGTTGAACAAGACAGCAGTTGAGGTGAACGACTACCCAGGCTTTGTTTCCAACCGGATTTTGATGCCGATGATCAATGAAGCGATTTACACCGTTTTTGAAGGCGTCGCGGAACCGGAAGCGGTGGATGAGGTCATGAAACTTGGGATGAATCATCCAATGGGACCTTTACAGCTGGCAGATTTTATCGGCCTCGACACTTGTTTGTATATCATGGAAATTCTCCATGAAGGGTTCGGGGACAGTAAGTATCGTCCGTGCCCATTGCTGCGTAAATATGTCAACGCCGGCTGGTTAGGCAAGAAGTCTGGCCGTGGCTTTTATGTGTACGAATAAATCTATTAATCTACTAACAAGAATTTACTAGAAAGGAGGTCGACGGATGGATTTACGATTCTCAGAAGAACAAGAAATGATGCGTAAAATGGTCCGTGACTTCGCCCAAAAAGAAGTCGCCCCGCAAATCGAATCGATGGAAAAAGAAGAATTTCCGACTGAGATCATCAAGCGTATGGGTGAACTTGGCCTGATGGGTGTTCCGGTCAGTGAAGAACAGGGCGGCGCCGGCATGGACTACCCCTCGTATATTATTGCGATCAATGAATTGTCTAAGGTGAGTGCCACGCTCGGTGTCATTCTTTCCGTGCATACTTCGGTCGGGACGTTTCCAATCTTGAAGTTCGGGACGAAAGAACAAGTCGATCATTATGTACCGAAACTAGCGAGCGGTGAATATCTCGGTGCTTTTTGTCTTACGGAACCAGGTGCAGGAAGTGACGCCGGAAATTTAAAGACAAAAGCCAAAAGAGATGGCGACGATTATATCATCAATGGGTCAAAAGTGTTTATCACGAACGGCGAATACGCCGACACCTTTATCGTGTTTGCCAGTACAAATCCGGAGCAAGGCAATAAAGGAATCACGGCATTCATCGTCGAAAAAAATACCCCCGGCCTTGAAATCGGAAAGTCGGAGAAAAAGATGGGGCTACACGGTTCCAGCACGGTTTCGTTGAACTTTGACAATATGCGAGTCGCCGCTTCCCAACGGTTGGGCGAAGAAGGTGAAGGCTATAAAATCGCACTCGCCAACTTGAACATCGGCCGAATAGGGATTGCAGCACAGGCGCTTGGCATTGCTGAAGCGGCCCTCGAAGCAGCCACCGATTATGCTAGAGAACGCGAACAATTCGGCAAACCGATCGCCAAGCACCAAGGCGTTTCATTCAAAATTGCTGATATGGCAACTGCTGTCGAAGGCGCAAGGCTACTCGTTTACAACGCCGCTTCAAACTATCAAGCAGGAATGGACACAAGCAAAGAAGCCTCCATGGCGAAAAAATTTGCATCAAAAACGGCGATGGATGTCGCCATCGAAGCCGTCCAAGTCCACGGCGGCTACGGCTATACAGAAGACTATGACGTTGAGCGCTATTTCAGGGACGCGAAGATTACACAAATTTATGAAGGAACGACAGAAATTCAGAATATCGTCATCAGCAGACAGTTGTTGAA
>CALGNY010000182.1 GCA_937958375.1 uncultured Bacillaceae bacterium | reverse complement strand
CCCTTAATCCATTCCCACAAAAAGAATTTCACTTCGGGTTCGTCATCGGATTCTTTCACTTCATCTTCATCATGTTCCAAGACGGTTGCGCCGTTGGAAAAATCAACGAAACAGAGTGGCGGGAATAGGACGCACCACCAATTATCGCCTTCACCTTCGCCGATTGTAATCAGCACGGCTTCATAGGTTCCGCCTGGATAGATATAGTTGTCATAGATTTTGTCGGGAAACTCGACGGGGCCAAACTCTACCTGAAAATCTTGATCGCCCACATGCTGACCGACGAGCTCCTCGAGTTCAGGGATATTTTCTTGAATCGTTTGTCTAGCTTTTTCAATCGAGGTCAGTTCCTCGACCCATTCGGTAATTTGTTCGCTGACGGCATCACGTACGTCATGCTTTATTTCCTGGTCTTCATCTGAATTGGAGTTGGCCAGAATACGAAGTCGTATGGCTTCATCGGGAATTACTTGTCTCTCATCTCCGGCTTCGTTCGCAACGACTTTTGGATAGAAAAATTGAATCGCAATCAGGACCAATAGAATTGTGGCGATATACTTCATTTGTAATCAACCTTTCTCGTAATCTATTAATCCCATTCTCGCCGGATTGAAAAGGGTCTATACATTCGATGGATAAATTGTTATGATAATTAAAATCTTTTTTTCTAAAAAACGAGTTGGGGGGTCGTGAAAAATGTTTACATACGTTGTTGATGAAGAGGTTCAGTTGAGGTTGGTGGATGAAGGTGATGCCGAAGCGATCTTCCGGTTGACGGATGAGAGTCGGGATTATTTGCGGGAGTGGTTGCCGTGGATTGATCTGACGACGGAGGTAGGAGACACACGGAATTTCATCAAGATGTCTAAACAGATGTACGCAGAAGGTAAAGGGCTGAATACGGTGATTCTTTACAAGGGTGAAGTCGTCGGAATCGCTGGGTATAATGAGATCGATTGGCGAAACAAAATTGCATATATCGGCTATTGGCTCGGTGAGAAGTTTCAAGGAAAAGGGATTATGACCCGGGCGGCAAAAGGGCTGACGGACTACGCATTTGAAGGGCTTGGCCTACATAAAGTCGATATTCGGGCAGCGGAAGAGAATCAAAAAAGTCGCTCGGTGCCGAAGCGGCTTGGCTTCAAAGAGGAAGGAAAAATCCGTGCGGGCGAACTGCTTTACGGGAAATACGTCGACCACGTCGTGTATGGGTTGTTGAAAGAAGAATGGGAGCGACAATAAGGTGAATGACCTGCCGGTGAGTAAGCGTCTTCGGATTCGGAAAATGACCTACGCAGATCTGGATGTTATGGTCACGTGGTTAAATAATCCACGCGTTCTTGCCTTTTACGAAGAGCCACCCTCGGAATTGGATCGGGTGACCCGGAAATATGGTCCTCGAATCGATGGAAAGCATTATGTGACGCCTTGTATCATTGAATATGACGATGTCCCGATTGGTTACCTGCAGTATTATAAAATGCAGGCGGACGCCTTAAAATCCTTAGATTATCCATCGCCGGGCAACCAACTCCTATATGGCATCGATCAATTTATCGGTGAGCCTGCGTTGTGGGGCAAAGGAATCGGTACGGAAATGATCCGCATGACGCTAAGTTATTTAGAGAAACAGGGTGTGTCCAAGGTTCTTTTGGATGTGAAAAAATCGAATGGTCGCGCCATACGAAGCTATGAAAAGTGTGGCTTTACGCCGGCAAAAGAACTGGACACTGAGACCATTTTAATGGAATGGACGTCACACAATTAAAACCGCAACGTCTATGCTTAACACTCGGCATAAACGATGCGGTCTTTTTTGTTGATGTCTTGAATGACTTCTGGCTTTGCGTTCGGGAAGGTTTTTTGGATAAGCCTGCTGACTGCCTCCCCTTGTTGATAGCCGATTTCGAAGGCAAGCTTTTTCGGTGAGAGCGTATGTGCTTGCTCGATGATTTGTTCATAAGCGAAAAGCCCGTCATGATCGGCAAAAAGGGCAATCTCTGGATCAAAAATCACCGTATCGCTCAACGTTTCGCGTTCTTTTTCCGAAATATACGGTGGATTGGAGACAACGACATCGATTTCGTGATTCCTTACCGGCTCTAAGAAATTCCCTTTCAAAAAGGTGATATCCGCTTGGTGGGTTTCGGCATTCTGCTCTGCCACCTGGAGGGCGTCACCCGATAAATCGGTTGCCAAGACACGCAAGCCCGGCAGTTCTTTTTTGAGTGAAATGGCGATAATGCCACTCCCTGTTCCGACATCGACGACCGTTTCGTCACCATTCAACTTCCCGAGCAAC
>CALGNY010000181.1 GCA_937958375.1 uncultured Bacillaceae bacterium | reverse complement strand
ACAAATATCACATTCGGAATTGCTACGGCAATATTAATTTTCAAATGGGAAGTGTTATGGCACTTCAATTTGGTGCAATCAACGCGATCATTTCAGCAGTATATGCAATCATTGTTGCTGGAATCCTTGGTACATTCATCGCCTATTTATCTGCTAAATCAGGGATGAATGTCAATTTATTATCAAGAGGCGGCGGCTTTGGTTATATCGGCGCATCGCTAACCTCCATCATTTACGCTACTAATTTTATTATGTACTGTGCACTCGAAGGATTAATCTTAGTAGCGGCCGTGCATGAATTTTTCCCCGTCATTCCCGAGTGGATTTTAATTCTTTTCTTCGGTACCATCGTCATTCCATTAAATTGGTTCGGCATTAAGCAATTGGATAAATTGCAGAAATGGTCATTACCATTATTTTTTATCTTTTTGATCGCAGCCATTGTGTTAGCTGCGCTTAAACCATCTACCTTTGATGGAAGCTTTTGGACATATATGCCTGAAGGTGTCCAGGTTGGTGGGTCAGCCCTTTTACTCTGTATTGGTATGCAGCATGGAATCATGGGATTAACCCCATTACTCGCTTCAGACTACGCTCGTTTTCTCAAACCAAAAGATACGAAAATAGGGATTTTTGCAATCGGCTTTATCCCACAGATTTTTTGTTTTGGGGTCATGGGTGGTCTAGGCATTTGGTTCGGCGTCCGGTTAGGTGAACCAAATCCAGGTGTTTACATTGTGCTTCTGTTAGGTATTTGGGGAGCATTGTTTACGATGCTTACGCAAATTCGGATCAATGTGACGAATATTTATAGTGGCTCCTTGTCCCTGTCGAATTTCTTTGAAAACATCTTCCACTTCAAGCCAGGAAGACGTTTTTGGGTCGTTGTGACAGGTGTCAGTGCCATTGCTTTGATGCTTGGAAATATCGTCAATCACCTGGAAGTCGTATTGACATTCCAAGGAGTCTTCTTGTTGGCTTGGGCAGCCGTGTTAGTCGCAGATGCGGTTATCGTCAAACGAATGCTGAAAATCGGGCCTGGCTATTACGAAGCACGTCAACAGAATTTGCATAAATGGAACCCAGTCGGTGTCGGCGCACTTGTCATTTCCAGTTCGCTTGGTACGGTTGCGGCACTCGGATTTATGGGGCCCTTCCTACAAAGCACCGCGGCATTCTTCGCTGCATTGCTGGCAGCTATATTGACTGTCGTCATCGCCGTCATGACCAAAGGAAAATATTATATTAAACAAAAAGCCAATGATATTGAAAAAGAAGAGTATATTGCTTTACAATGAACCCGAACTAAGTTCAAAGCTTAGTTCGGGTTTTCAAATTGGTCAACGTCCATTTCACTCCAAATAACTGCACGCCACATGCCCGACCGCTTTTGCAGCTACGAGCAACGCGTCTTCATCGATATCAAATTTTGGGTGATGGTTAAAATATGGCCGCTCCACGCCTTTTGGTGTACAGGCAATATAAAAATAAGAGCCAGGTATTTTTTCCAAGTAGTATGCGAAGTCTTCAGATGGCGCAAGCTTAGGGAATTCTTTGACCGTTTTGATTTCCGGTTCATCCGTTGATTCAAGGACATTCGCAACAAAATCCGTCAGTTCAGGATCATTATACAACGGCGGATAGTCCGGCTCATACGTCAGCTCGCACTCCACCCCAAACATCTCCTCGACACCTCGTATAATACGGTGAAATTCCTTGTCAATGACCTGTTGGACCTCGTCATCGGAGTAGCGGATATCGCCTTCAATCTCGATAGAATCCTTAATGACATTGAAGCTTCCCTTTCCGTCAAAGGATCCAATCGTTACGACACCGGATGCCATCGGGTCGACTTTGCGACTGACGACAGTCTGGACGGACGTCACAAAATAACTGCCCGCAACAATGGAGTCATTTGCTTT
>CALGNY010000180.1 GCA_937958375.1 uncultured Bacillaceae bacterium | reverse complement strand
CATCGAAGTGATTTGCCGCCGAATTATTTTATCCACCTTCATAGCACGATGCGGATGGGTTATGTGGTGGGTCCTTCTTGTGAAGCTTATCAGGTGGAACGTTTATTCATTGCCGACAATAGTGCCGATTATAATGCGCTAGGCGGGCCAAATCCTACCTTAACGACACAGGCACTGGCTACAAGAACAGCGAAGCACTTGGCCTCTAAGTATTTTTAAGATAAACGCCGAATGATATAACATCCAATAAGGGTTCATATATAACTTGCGCTCTCTTCCAAAGTTGTTCTATAATGAAGTCAATAATTTCATATGAAGAGCAATGAAAAAGGCGTAGTACAATTGCCCGCTGATTTTTAGAGAGCTTGTGGCCGGTGAAAACAAGCATCAAGGTAAATTGGAATTGGACTTTGGAGCTGAGTGACGTTTAAAGTGATTCTGTTTATGCAGAATAATTAGGGTGGCAACGCGGTCCATTCGTCCCTATACGATTAGGGATGAATGGATTTTTTTATATAAAAAATCCATACATACCAAGAAAGGAAGAATAACCATGAGTAAACAAACACTTTTTTCTGGAATCCAGCCGTCAGGACAACTGACGATCGGAAACTACATCGGTGCCATGAAGCAATTCGTGGACCTTCAACATGAATATGACAGCTTCTTTTGTATCGTCGATTACCATGCTATTACGGTACCTCAAGACCGGCTCAAGCTTCGTGAGCAAACACGGTCATTGGCTGCGCTGTATTTAGCGTGTGGGATTGATCCTGAGAAATCGACCCTCTTTATTCAATCGGAAGTCAGTGCCCATGTTGAACTCGCTTGGATGCTGCAAACCATCGCAACCACGGGCGAACTGGAGAGAATGACCCAATTCAAGGATAAAGCTGCAGGAAGAGAATCCGTTCCGGCAGGCTTGTTGACCTATCCACCATTAATGGCGGCAGATATTTTACTGTATAACACAGATATCGTACCTGTTGGTGATGATCAGAAACAACATTTGGAACTTACACGTGACCTGGCTGAACGGTTTAATAAGCGGTACAATGACATTTTTATCGTACCAGATATCCGAATTCAAGAAGTGGGCGCGCGGATTATGTCCCTTCAAGAACCGACCAAAAAAATGAGTAAGTCCGATGAGAATCAAAAGGCATCGATTTATATGCTGGATGATCTGAAACGAGTGGAGAAAAAAATCAAAAGTGCAGTCACCGACTCGGAAGGTGTCGTCGAATACGATAAGGAAAACAAACCCGGCATTTCTAATCTGCTTGATATTTATGCCGCATTTTCCGACCAATCCATTGAGGATCTCCAGAAGAATTACGCCGGAAAGGGTTATGGAGATTTCAAATCAGACCTTGCTGAAGTAGTCGTAAAAGGGTTGGAACCGATCCAGCAACGTTACTATGAACTATACGATTCCGAGGAGTTGGATGAAATTTTGGATCAAGGAGCCGAAAAAGCTTCTCGCGCGGCATTCAAGACCCTACGAAAAGCGAAAAAAGCAATGGGAATCGGACGCGTCCATCTAAAAAGGTAAAAAAACAACCGTGATCGTTTTTGGATCACGGTTGTTTTAAAATCTTCCAATCGGGAAAAATATGAATATGAATCTTAGTCAAGAATTGTGACTTCTACCGTACGTCTTCCCCACTGGTAAGCTTCAGATTTCGTCGGTACGTGAACGTCGATGGTGTTTCCGTTGATGGCGCCGCCAGTGTCACCAGCAATCGCTTCACCATAGCCTTCAACATGTACGCGGCTTCCTAGTGGGATGACGTTCGGGTCAACTGCAATTACTTTCTTGTTTGGGTTGTTATTCAAGTCGATTCCAGTAGCCGTTACGCCAGAACAACCTGCACAATCAGCTGTATAAGCTGTCGCTTCCATCGTCATTGTTCTACCTTCTTTTTGGCTGGATTGTTGACTTTGGTTACTTGTTTGGTTACTTGATTGATTACTAGATTGATTGGTTGTGTTTGTCGCTTTTACTTTCTTGTCTTGTTTTTCAGC
>CALGNY010000179.1 GCA_937958375.1 uncultured Bacillaceae bacterium | reverse complement strand
ACCGCTACGGAACAATCCTCGCCGTAAAGGGCGTTGAGCACCCGCTCACCCCAAGCACGAGCAAAAATCCCAATCCATCTCTTTCTAGCTTAACAAAAAAGAGTCTCCTCGTCTTAATCATTCGATTAGATGAAAGGAAACTCCTTTTTAAATGTTATTGATTTCTTTTTTCCATTTCTTCTTTCGTGTAAATGAGCTTCATCGGGTTGCCGCCGACGAATGCGCCTGCAGGGACGTCTTCGTGGACGAGGGTTGCCGCTGAAACGATGGCGCCGTCGCCGATGGTCACGCCGGGTAAAATCGTACAGTTGGCACCGATCATGACGTTATCGCCAATGATGATTTCGCCCAACCGATACTCATCAATCAAATATTCATGTGCAAGCAAGGTCGTGTTGTAGCCGATGATTGAATTCCGGCCGACCGTTATTTTTTCAGGAAACATGAGATCGGGCATGACCATCAGTGCGAGCGATGATTTTTCCCCAATTTTCATTCGCAAAAAGGTGTTGTAGAGCCAACGTTTCACCCGCAAGCTTGGTGTATAGCGACCGATCTGGATAAAAATAAAATTCTTTGCGACTTTGAAAAAGGAGACCGTTCGATAGAGTTGCCACAACGAATTTGCATCTTCAACGGGATATCGTTTTGTGTTTCTCATGACCTGTCACCTCTAGCCTTTCTTTCAAGCAGCTCCACCAAATGAGTCGCCACAACCTTTAAAAACTTACCCTTCAATAATCTCCAGCAACTCGCTGATATCGTCCAACATATAATGCGGCTCAAACGTCTCCAAAAACGCGCGGCCTTTTGCTGACCAAGCGACACCGGCTGCCAACACACCGGCGTTATGGGCCGCTTCGATATCATGCGAATTATCACCGACCATCAACGTCGTCATCGGGTCGGCCTTCAACCGGTCCATCGCTTCGACCAATGGTTCAGGGTGTGGCTTCGCATTGTCGACATCGTCCAACCCGATCACCACATCAAAATATTGATCCAATCCGGTAAGCGCCAAGCCTTTATCCGCGGTATCCCGGAGTTTCGTTGTCACAATCGCCATCTTGACGCCTTTTTCATGAAGCGTTTTGACCGTTTCCAAGACGCCATCAAACGCAGTCACCAAGCGATCATGGTTCTCCAAGTTATGCGTCCGGTACGTATCCATCATTTCATCGATTTGGTCCGGACGAATTTTCATCAACGAATCACGGAGCGGCGGCCCAATGAATTCCTGGACCTCATCCTCCGTATACTCTCTGTCTGCATATTTTTTTATCGTATGTTGGAACGACGAAATGATCAGTTCGTTCGTATCGATCAACGTGCCGTCCAAATCAAATAAGATCGTTTCGATTTTCATGTTCGAATCGGTTCCTTTCCTCGTAAAGATTTCCGTCTATCGACTCGCTTCCAAACCGCTGCAATCGTAATCGTCAAGACCAGTGCTGTAACCAGTCGGATCAACAATAACGGCCAAACCGGGATGCCGAGCGGGATGAAGATCAGCGTATCCTCCACGACCGCGTGACAGGTCACCAAGAAAATCAGCACCAGGTACATATCTTTTTTGGATACATGGTCCTCTTTGACTGCCTGGATCATGACACCAGCGCCATACGCCAAACCTATCGTCAGGCCGGTGACCAATGTCATCGAAGCATTTTTTTCAACGCCGATAATCCGTGTCATCGGTGCCATCTTATCGGACAGCCAATCCAACCAGTGACGATCGCGCAACCACTGCATCACGATCATCAAAGGAATGACAATCAGAGCCAGCTGTAATATGGCGAGCGTCGCCGTCTGAACCGCATTTAAAATGATTGCCGTCCAGCCTTCCGGTTCGGCTTGGGAAGAGATCATCCCGTATTGCGCCAGTTCGCCGCCGCCTTTCCATAATAAGTTGATCAGGAAGGCGGAGACAAGCGCCAAACCAACGCGCACGAGCAAAATCACCCAAAATTTCACGCCCACTTTAGAAGCCACTGCGGATTCAATGAATAAATTATGTGAAAACGACAGCATGACTGCCATGATAAAAACTTCTTTGACGGTAAACTCAAAACTGACGATCGCTGCAATCCCAGCATATAAATTGAGCACATTCCCCAACACGAGCGGAACAGCCGCTTCACCAGACAATCCGATGAAACCCATCAGCGGCTCCAGCCAACTAATGATCATCGGCATGACCGGTGTGAATTGCAGAATGGTCACAATCAATGTGATCGGAAAGATGACTTTTCCTAATGTCCATGTTAAGTTCAGGCCGCTGAATAGCCCTTTTCTCAGAATATCTCTCAATGCGATGCTCCTTTACATGATGCTCCAATCATTTACTTCTTACGCTTTCCCTTTTTCTTTGCCTGACCTTTTTTCGCCGGTTGATTCTTCTTCGTCTGGTTCGCTTTCCGGTTTTTCGACGGGCTTCCTTTCGAATACCCTCCAACCGGGGTGCCGTCGTATAACACATCCGCATAACCGTTCATTTTGCGATACAACATAATGATAATCGCACCAGCAATCAGTAGGATGGAAACCAGCTGTGCCGTTCTCAATTCGACGACGAACAAATCAATATACAAGCTATCCGTCCGCATTCCTTCGATAAAGAAGCGACCGACAGAATACCAGATGAGGTAGTTCAAGAAAATGACGCCACGTCTCGGATTGACTTTATAACGTAAAACAAGCAACAAGATCAAGACGAGTACGTTCCACATCGACTCATACAAAAACGTCGGATGCATATACGTCCCATCGACACACATCTGATTCATGATCCAATTCGGTAAGTATTGATGGAAGTTTTGATACACCTGCTCTGAAATCGGTCCACCATAGGCTTCTTGGTTCATGAAGTTTCCCCAACGCCCCAAAATCTGTCCGATCAACAAACTTGGCGCCGCAATATCGGCAATTTTCCAAAACGAAACATCTTTGAATTTCGCATAAAAATAAGCCGTGATTACCGCAAACAACAACGCCCCGTGAATCGCCAAACCACCTTCGCGGATATCGATGATGTCCATCAAGGAATTATATCGATCCCATTCGAACGCTACATAGTAAAGCCGTGCCCCGACAATGGCTGCCGGCACTGCAAAAATCAATAAATCAATGAAAAAATCTTTATGTAAGCCGAGCCGCTTCCCTTCTTGCGTCGCCGCAATCAACGCCAGTAACGCACCGAGCATAATCAAAAAACCATACCAATAAATCGGAAGCGAGCCAATTTCGATAAATACTCGATCATAGGGTTCATGTGTACAATACATTCTCGTTCACCTAGCTTTCAACTGATTATCCGTTTACTCAATTTCCTTATGATCGACGTCATCAAATACCGAATTCAACCGATCTGAAAATTCCTCTGCCGTATTGACGCCCATCCGTTTCAGACGGAAGTTCATCGCAGCCACCTCAACAATAACAGATAAGTTTCTTCCTGGACGAACCGGAATCGTCGCTTTCGGCAAATCGACGTCCATGATCCGCATATGATCTTCATCCAATCCTAGGCGGTCATATTGCTTCTGATCTTCCCATGTTTCCAAGTGAACCACAAGCGAAATACGTTTGTAATTCCGGACTGCCCCCGCACCGAATAACGTCATCACATTGATGATTCCGAGCCCTCTGATTTCCAGCAAATGCTCAATCAAATTCGGCGGGTTTCCGATGAGCGTGTCATAATCCTCTTGACGGATCTCCACGTTGTCATCGGCAACCAAACGATGACCGCGCTTCACAAGCTCAAGCGCCGTCTCACTTTTCCCGATGCCACTTTTACCGGTTATCAATACGCCGACCCCATACACATCCACCAACACACCATGGACGGCCGTCGTTGGAGCGAATTTCGTTTCCAAAAAGTTCGTCAGCCGACTGATGACCAGTGTTGTTTTATACTTCGAGCGCATCAACGGTACACCTGCCGCGTTCGCGACATCAATGACCCCTTGAGGCACATCCTGACCACGCGTAATGACGATGCCTGGCGTCACATCTGTACAAAGATTATACATCAATTCACGCATTTCATTATTCGGCAGGTCGATCAAAAAAGACAATTCCGTCCGACCCATCAATTGCAGCCGCTCTTTCGGATAATATTTAAAATAACCCGCCATCTCCATCCCTGGGCGGGAAATGTCACTCGTTACGATTTCTCTATGTAAGCCGTCTTCTCCGGCAATCAATTCCAAATTGAACTGTTCCATCAAATCACGTGTCCGTACCTTAATCATGTTGACGCCTCCAAACTGTCTTTCCTCATTATCATACCATTTCTTTGCCCCTATATCATAATTCGCAACCAAAAAATCTCAACTTCTTAGACTCTCTCAACTATTTCCTGTGTAAAACCCTATAAAACGGGTATTTATATGAAATAGATAACTCGGTAATTGGGCGATTGGAGGAATTGCATGGCAAAACCAAAAACATTTTTACCTGAAATAAAAACCAAACAGAACCAAAATCAAAACGTAGAAGATATTGAAATCACAAATGGCAAATTCAAAATCTATCTGACGGAAAAATATGCGTCCATACAGTTGCTCGGGGATATTCTCGTCGGGTTCTTTTTTGTGTTCGGTAGTTTGATGAACATATTTGGCGCACCCGAAGTGATCGGCAATAGTTCTTATCTGATCGGAAGTTTATCTTTGACCGTACGTCCAATTTTGAAAATCATCCGCAGAACGTGGATCTATAACGAACAAAAGGAACAAGAAGAGAAACTAAGCAGCCAGGAAAAATCTGATCCAGGGACAGCCGATTATGACCGTGTCAAAAAACAAGCGATTCATATCAATGGGGAATTTTCCGAAGATGTCGATGAGGCCTTTACCGACCGTAGGGAATTGATAGACGATGGTGGCATGGAAGTCACGAAATCGGGAGCCCATATTGAGAATACAGCAGTTGGAAAAAAAGACAGTCAACCCTTGGATCGTGAACGAACCATTGATGAGAAAACGGACGATTCTTCTATGAAATCTGCAGGAGACCACGATGCCCAAATACAATCGGAGTCGTCGGTAGAATCTAGCGATGAACACAAGGAAGCTGAGCAAACCAGTTCACCATCCGAAGGCGAAGTTCAAGACGAAGAAGAATCGAGTGACGAGAATTCTGATCGAGGCTTTTACCATCACGATTCCAGTGAAGACAATGAGTCGAATGAAGATCAACAACCATTATCCTTCGATGCAGATAAACGAAAAGATGATTCATGAAAAGAGAAATCGCACCGCTAATATGTAGCGAAGTGCGATTTTTTTAAGTTATTCGAAGCTATGGGCGCTACCCGCTTGCTTGACAGCAATTAACCACCAAGCTCTCCAAACTAGTAACTCATTATCTCGTAATATCTCTCACCAATCGCTCCAACAGCATATTGAGTAGCGATATGATCAACGATGCGAGGATCGCCCAGCCGAACCCATCGATATTGAAGGTGTCTCCCATCATCCATTGGGCGAGCATGAGTGTAATCGCGTTGATGACGAACAAAAATAGACCTAGCGTGAAAATCGTAATCGGTAATGTGAAAATAATTAGGATTGGTTTCACGATGACGTTCAAAATCGATAGAATCAGTGCAGCAAGCAGTGCGTAGCCGAAATGTTCAACTTCGACCGCTTCAAAAAGCTCGGCGACTGCTATGATCGCTACGGCAGTCAAAATGACAGAAATAATCCACTTTCTCAACATACAAATACTCCTTTACGAACAAAATCAATTAACTTAACGGATACACTCTAATACTACCCGTTTTCGTCGATAGGTCAATATCCAAATAATCCTGGCCTTCTGTGTTGGAGAATTGGACGAGTTTCTTCGTGATTTGCTCATCGAGATGATGTTTTTTAATGTTTTCCAATTGAATATCTACGCTGCTGACCGTCGTGCTCGCCGTACCTACCAATGGGGCGTTATTCGGAACATACAATTGGACCGATCCTGTAACGGATTGGATGTGCACCATTTTAGCGGCCACATTCCGGATATAGCTGCGTACGCTTCCGGTTACGACATCAATGTTCAACTGTTCCACATTGCCATCGACATACACGGAACCGGCTGATGTCGATAGTTTTGCTTTAGATAGTTGAACATCATCCAGTTTAATCGAGCCATGCTTCGTTTCTACATAAAAGGCATCGCCGACGTAATCACTGATTTGAATGCTTCCATTCACAGTAGATACACTCGCCTGATTGAATTGGGCGGAACGGATTTTGATCGATCCGTTCACCGAATTAAAAGATGCCTTGTCATATTGCTTTTTCGGTAAATAGATGACCAACTCAGTCTGGATATGCTTGTTCGGCGACTCGACGTGCAAGGTATTCTGCTCCACATTGATTTCAACATTTCGATTGAATAACTTCTCCGCTTTCGCCTGATCGGTTTCTTTGAATACTTTCGCACGACATTCGATGCGGATCTTATTCGAGATTTCCGGCAAAATTTCAATGGACGTGCTCGCCAGATCAAAATGAAAATAATCAACGTCATTCGCTGAAAATTCATATTCGCGCCGAACGTTCATGTGACTGAAGTTAAACTCAAAGGGACCATCCTTGATTCGATTGAACGTGTCATCCAAGAAATTTTTCACGCCAGCAGTGAAACTACGCACATCTTTTTTAAAATCCGAATGAAAATAATTGTCTTCCTTCTTGTCATCCCCATCCTCTTCATCCAAGGTTTCCAACAGGCGGTCGGCTTCTTCCGCCGTAATGTGGCCTTCTTCCAACAAGTTCAAGATACGCTTTCGTTTTTCACTCATCCTTTTTTCCTCCAAACGATTTATACGTCAATAGCTTATGTCTATTGTAACCGATTCAGAAGTCGTAAGGAATCGAGCATCGGACGGAAAAATGACATAAAAAAACTCCTCCTAGAGACGGAGAAGTTTATATTTTAATCAAAATTTACTGTATGGTAAGTTTCGTATTGGAAATATTCCAACGCAAGATCAAATTCATTTTGGGCATCAGATGATCCTTGGAACCTTTTCAGCATGCCATCCACCTGGCTTTTATGTGCTCGTAACGCATTCATTTTTTTCTCGAAAACATCCTTGGTGTCAATGACGACATCCGGTTTCCCGAGAATCTCTTCCCGATCATTTGAAATCGCATTTGCCCAAACTTCTGGCCGTTTACCCGGTTCCATTTGTTCGATTGCCCGAAATGCAGCGCGTCCCATCGCGTTATGATCTGGGTGAACCGCATACGGTGGGTAAAATGTGATGACTAATGAAGCATCCAATTCCTCAATCCGCTTCCGTAAATCGTCAGCCACCAACTGCACATCTTCAAACTCCATCGTTTTATCTCGGTATCCGAGCATCTGTAAATCCATATCCAAGATTTCACAGGCTTGGATCAACTCTTGTTTCCGAATTTCAGGTAACGTTTCGCGGTTGGCGAAGAATGGACTGCCCATATTTCGGCCCATTTCACCAAGTGTCCCGCACAAATACGTGACCGGCACGCCCGCTTCCCTAAATTTCACGACCGTCCCCGCCGTTCCGAACGACTCATCATCAGGATGCGGATAAATGACGACGACGTGACGGTGTTTGCTATAATCGATTTCCATCGAATGACTCCCCCTTTCCTACCAATCAATAGTGAAATGGTTGCTCGCTCAGCTGCATGGCAACCATCAGACGGCCGTCTTCATCGTGGCCCGCCAACAGGAGTTGCCCGTTCTCATTGAATTCATAATCGGTTAATCCTTCCGCATAGATCCAACCAATCTCATGTTTCAAACCGACGCGATAAGCGCCTTCCTGTTCGACGATTTTTCCTTGCACATAGGTGATCTGTGCGTTCCGGACATACGCGCCGACATTATAGGCTTTCGAATCTAAATGCTTGGCATATGCCCCATTCGTCGTTTCCACATGAAAATAAACCGGTCGATTCGTAAATTGGTCGATATAATCTTGCACTTTCTCCATGTCAATGGCTTTCATCAACTACCCTCCTGCTTCCTTCGCTCTATCTGACTTCCTCGAAAACTTTTCTCATCCGTTCGCGGTCTCTTTCCAATACAGGCTTCAAATACTGACCGGTATACGATTCTTTCACTTCAGCGACTTCCTCAGGTGTTCCGGTCGCAACAATCGTACCTCCACCATCGCCGCCTTCTGGACCGAGATCGATCAGATAATCAGCCGTTTTGATGACGTCCAAATTATGCTCGATGATCAATACGGTATCTCCATTATCAACTAAGCGCTGCAACACCTCAAGCAACTTAGAAATATCTGCCGTATGAAGCCCGGTTGTCGGCTCATCCAAAATATAGAATGTTTTTCCGTTCGAACGGCGGTGCAGCTCGCTTGCCAACTTGACCCGCTGTGCTTCCCCACCAGAAAGCGTCGTTGCTGGCTGGCCCAAGCGGACATACCCTAATCCAACATCATAAATCGTCTGGATTTTTCGTTTGATTTTCGGGATGTTTTCGAAAAATTCTAGGGCATCCTCGACGCGAAGATCTAGAATTTCAGCGATGTTTTTCCCTTTATATTTCACTTCGAGCGTCTCCCGGTTGTAGCGTGTGCCATCACAGACTTCACAAGGCACGTAAACATCCGGCAAGAAATGCATCTCGATTTTAAGAATGCCGTCCCCTTTACACGCTTCGCAGCGACCACCTTTGACGTTAAAACTGAAACGGCCTTTTTTATAGCCTCGAATTTTCGCCTCACTCGTATCAGCAAACAAATCGCGAATGTCATCAAAAACACCCGTGTACGTTGCCGGGTTGGATCGAGGTGTCCGGCCGATTGGTGATTGGTCGATATCGATGACTTTCTCTAAGTGATTCATTCCTTCAATCTTGTCATGCTTGCCTGGCTTGGTTTTCGCCCGGTTCAAATGAAAAGCCAACGATTTTTGTAAAATTTCATTGATGAGTGTACTTTTTCCTGAACCAGAAACACCCGTCACAACGTTCATCGTACCCAAAGGAATCGAAACATCGACTTTTTTCAAGTTGTTTTCCTCGGCACCTTTGATCGTCAGCATTTTCTTTTTGTCGACAGGTCTACGTTCAGTCGGAAGTGGAATGAATTTCTTTCCACTTAAATATTGGCCCGTGAGTGACTGCTTGTTTTTCATGACCTGTTTCGGGGTTCCACTAGCGACAATTTCTCCACCTTGTGCACCCGCACCAGGTCCGATATCGACGAGCCAATCCGCAGCCAACATCGTATCTTCATCGTGCTCGACGACGATCAGTGTATTATCCAAGTCACGCATCTGTTTCAGTGTACCGATCAATCGGTCGTTATCACGCTGATGCAAACCGATCGACGGCTCATCCAGTACATACAACACACCCGTCAGCGCCGAACCGATTTGGGTCGCCAGTCGGATTCGCTGTGCTTCCCCACCCGATAACGTACCGGCTGAACGGGATAACGTTAAATAATTCAAACCGACATTTTGCAAAAATACCAAACGATCTCTAATTTCTTTTAAAATCATTTCGGCAATCTGTGCATCTTGTTCGGATAGCGGAATGTCTTGAAACCATTTCAATAAATCAGAAACGGAATAATCGGTCACTTCCGCAATATGCTTTTGGTCGATTTTCACCGACAGTGCCGCTTCAGATAACCGGTAGCCTTTACACGTCGGGCACGCTTTTTCAGCCATATATTTACCCATCACTTCACGTGTGAAGCTCGAAACCGACTCATGATAACGACGAGAAATGTTATTGACGACCCCTTCAAAGAAAATCTGGTTTTCACGCACTTGTCCGCGCTCATTTTTGTATCGGAATTTGATTTTTTCATCTCCACTACCATACAAAATGATATCCATATGTTCTTTCGGCAAATCTTTCACCGGCTTTTTCATATCGATATCAAAATGCTTACAGACACTCTTCAACAGTTGTGGGTAATATTGAGACGAAATTGGTTGCCATGCCGCAATCGCATGCTTTTTCAATGACAAATCCCAATCTGGGATGACCAAATCCAAGTCAACTTCCAAGTTGGACCCCAAGCCATCACATGTTTTACAAGCACCAAATGGGCTGTTGAAAGAAAACAGGCGTGGCTCCATGTCACCGATCGTAAACCCACAGATCGGGCAAGCATGGTTTTCGTTAAACAGCATTTCATCGCCATCAATGATATCGACGATGACTTGTCCCTCGCCAAGTTTCAATGCCGTTTCCAAGGAATCCGTCAGACGGCTCTCGATGCCTTCTTTGACGATGATCCGGTCAACGACAACTTCAATCGAATGCTTTTTATTTTTCTCCAACTCAATTTCCTCGGAAATTTCACGCATTTCACCATCGATACGAAGACGGATATAACCTTCTTTCTTCAAATCTTCGAGGACTTTTTTGTGTTCGCCTTTCCGTCCAGAAACAACCGGAGCAAGCAGCTGCAGCTTTGTGCGCTCTTCTAGCTCGAGCACCCGATCGACCATCTGCTGGGTCGTTTGCGCACTGATTTCTATCCCATGCCGCGGACAAATCGGCTTTCCGACACGGGCATACAGCAAACGCAAATAATCATAGATTTCCGTCACCGTACCGACTGTGGATCGAGGGTTACGGCTCGTCGTTTTCTGATCGATCGAGATCGCAGGCGACAACCCTTCAATGACATCGACATCCGGCTTATCCATCTGACCGAGAAATTGTCTCGCATACGCGGAAAGCGATTCGACATAACGGCGCTGGCCCTCTGCATAAATCGTATCGAACGCCAAAGAGGACTTACCTGAACCGGAAAGTCCTGTCATGACGACGAGTTTATTTTTTGGAATCGTTACATCGACATCTTTTAAATTATGCGCACGTGCCCCTTGGATGGTAATTTCTTTTGTCATTTATGCTCATCCTTCCACTTTCAGTTCCAACAACGCATCGCGAAGCTCCATCGCTTTTTCGAAATCCAATTCTTTCGCTGCTTGGCGCATTTCTTCTTCCATTTGTTCGATGAGCTTCTCTTTTTCATCTTTCGATAGCTGACCATATTTGGAAATCAATTCTTCCTGCTCATCATCTTCTGAATCATAAGTCGCGCGAATGACGTCACGAATCTCTTTCTTGATCGTTGTCGGTGTAATGCCATGCTTTTCGTTGTAAGCCATCTGTTTTTCACGACGGCGGTTCGTTTCCTCAATCGCCGTTTTCATCGAGTCGGTCATCTTATCGGCATACAGATGCACTTCACCGTGTTCATTCCGTGCAGCACGGCCAATGGTCTGAATCAAGGAACGCTCGGAACGCAAGAACCCTTCTTTATCGGCATCCAGAATCGTCACAAGCGATACTTCCGGAATATCCAGTCCCTCACGAAGCAAGTTAATTCCGACCAACACATCATATTTTCCAATCCGCAAGTCGCGAATGATTTGAATCCGTTCTAATGTCTTGATTTCACTGTGCAAGTAGGCGACCTTGATCCCCATCTCCTGTAAATAATCCGTCAGATCCTCCGACATTTTGATCGTCAAGGTCGTTACCAAAACGCGCTCGTTTCGCTCGATCCGTTTATTGATCTCACCGATCAAGTCATCAATTTGTCCCTTGCTCGGTTTGACCGTAATTTCCGGATCCAATAAGCCAGTCGGACGAATGATTTGCTCGACCATTTTCGGTGTATGCTCCAATTCATATGGACCAGGCGTTGCCGAAACGAAAATCGCGTTATCAACATGTTTTTCCCATTCTTCAAATTTCAACGGACGGTTGTCCAACGCAGAAGGCAAACGGAAACCATGGTCGACCAATGTTTGTTTTCTAGCCCGATCTCCATTAAACATTCCCCGAATTTGCGGTAATGTCACATGCGATTCATCGACAACGATCAGTGAATTATCCGGGAAGAAGTCCATTAACGTGTATGGTGTCGCGCCCTCTTCCCTTAACGTCAAGTGGCGCGAATAGTTCTCGATCCCTGAGCAAAAGCCCATTTCCCGCATCATTTCAAGGTCATATTTCGTCCGCTGCTCAAGTCTTTGGGCCTCAAGCAACTTCCCTTGGTCATAAAACTTTTCGAGCTGTTCTTCAAGCTCTTTTTCAATATTTTTAATCGCGATTTGCATTTTTTCATCACGCGTTACGAAGTGAGATGCCGGGAAGATCGCAACATGTTCACGGTCTCCGATGATTTCACCGGTCAACGCATCGACTTCACGAATCCGGTCGATCTCATCTCCGAAAAACTCCACACGAATACAGTGTTCCTCACGCGAAGCCGGAATAATCTCAACCGAATCGCCACGCACACGGAACGTCCCACGCTGAAAATCGATATCATTTCGGGCATACTGAATATCGACCAGCTCGCGAAGCACTTGGTTCCGCTCCTTCTCCATACCTACACGGAGCGACAGAACCATCTCCTTATACTCATGCGGGTTCCCTAACCCGTAAATACACGACACACTCGCAACAATCAGCACATCGTTCCGCTCAAACAAAGCAGAAGTCGCCGAATGTCGGAGTTTATCAATCTCATCGTTGATACTCGCATCTTTTTCGATGAACGTATCGGTATGCGGCACGTACGCCTCAGGCTGATAATAGTCATAGTAACTGACGAAATACTCCACCGCATTGTTCGGAAAAAATTCTTTGAACTCACTATATAATTGACCCGCCAACGTTTTGTTGTGAGCGATCACGAGCGTCGGACGATTAATCTCCTCTACGACGTTTGAAACCGTAAACGTCTTCCCTGTCCCCGTCGCTCCCAACAACGTCTGGTACTTTTGGTTATTTTTAATTCCATTGACTAATTCTTCGATCGCACGAGGCTGATCCCCTTGTGGTTCGAATGCAGAAACCAACTCAAATTTTTGACTCAACCACATCATCTCCAAAAAATTTACTCTAGAATCTATTTTAACAGATTGCGAACAAAAGTTCTATCCAGAAAGATTGATTTCTCATCCACTCTTTTAGAATATTTATTTGGTGCCGATTTTGCAAAGGATGTGACTGGGGGAAGGGGATAGGTTGGTGCTGAAGTTTGGGGTGGAGACTGCTGCAAAATGCGAGCTGACTGACGATAAATGCAGGCTGACTGTCGATAAACGCAGACTGACTGTCGATAAAGGCGAGCTAACTGTCGATAAACGCAGGCCAACTGACGATAAACGCAGACTGACTGTCGATAAA
>CALGNY010000178.1 GCA_937958375.1 uncultured Bacillaceae bacterium | reverse complement strand
ACTAAAAAAAACTGTAGACATTCAATAGGCAGAGAATGTCTACAGTCTAAATAGAGATGCGTGCTCGATAAAGGGTGATCAATGAGATTTCAGGAAATATATTTCCCTACACAAGTATTATATGTGATTCTTCGTAATTTTCTTGTTCGACCAACCGAAGATATCAACATATTTTTAATAGAAATAGAAGATGGGTTCAATTCTAATCACTCTATTTAATATTTTGTGGGAGAGAGAAATTCGCTTGCCGGAATCGGCCGAATCGGATCAAGACAAGTCACACCCATGAATTGCTCTAAATCCACTGTGATGCAAACGCCTGTAGCCAAGAAATCACAAATCGGGCAATCAGCAGGGAAATTGGAACAAACGTCTGAATCACTGCAAACGTGGAGTTCGCCATTCGCATCAATCGGTAACAGTAATTCTAACTTTACACAGCATTCACTTTCGCCTATAAATTTTTTTGCCCGGAAAATCGGAGACTTCAGACATTCGAAGAACGATTTGTCATTGTCATAGCCTCTAGAGATTCCATGTCCTACATAGGGTTGGCATGTACTTTTACAATATAGCATCAAGGGGATCGTTGTGTTGCTTGGTCCCAAATCATCTTTTGAACGTGGATGAAGCAGTTGATGAAGGGAGGCTTCACAGCTGGTTGTACATTCACATTCCTCGACCCGATCCTGTGCTTCAATGATTCCTCGGACGACGTGTGCAACGCAACCGTCACATCTCTCCACGACATTCGAACGAAAACGATTTCGATAGTAATTCATGATATTTTTCTCCTTTCCAAGAAACTATTTTCCTTATTAAAATATGTATCTTTTTCAAATCAGCTTGTATGACAGTCTATAATTTTGAGATTATCTGATTTGTCCATTGAAATAGGTTGATATAAGAGAAAGGAATTTTATGAGGTGGTCGTCATTGGCGAAAATCCTTAAAAATCGTATACATAAAGGAGTTAGGAGTACATTGCGTGATGGTTGTCTCTGATTATATGAACCTACCATGTCTATTGACTATATGAAAAATGTGCGAGTTTACAGGTATATCTATCTATGCAATCAAAGATTGAGTACATATAAGTAAGTATAGGAAGTTTTCATTAAGGAAAATGGAAACGACCGAAAAAATAAGAAAGGGGAATATCATGAGACAACGAAGAAGTTTTTATGGCCATGGTTATGAAAAGAATTATTGTGATGATAACTGTACGTGCGATAAATGCACGGAGCAAGCAGCCTTAGTCGAAAAGGTGGTCTGTTCCAAAGATGTTCAAAAAACAGCCGAATTCCTTTTGCCATTTTCAGTTGGACCATTGACGGATGCAGGGGCATTGACACCAGAAGAATTATTGGGGGCCCTTGCGGCTGCATTCGGATTGACCGGAGGATTCGTCAATATCAGAGTTACGCCAGATTATACGCGTGTTGAACAGGAAGTCACGGTCATTCGCGATAAAATCATCAATCTAGGATATATTCCAGCCACATTGGATGTAGAAGTGACTCCAGGCGTCATTGGACCACGGATTCCGATCCACATCCATTTCCAAGAGCACACCGATTGTCCTGGTGTTTATCCTGGAGACCAAGTTGTCGAGTCAACGCCGGTTGTTGAAGCAGAGTTCAATGAACCACTTGTTTCAATTGATGAAGGTGGCGGAACCGTCGTGAACTTCCACTTGTTCAAAGCCATTTTGCGCACTCACTTGACGGTGATCCGTCAGGGTATTGAGAAAAACGGTAAGTTCTGTGACTTGGATCGAAATCGTCGCGAACCGACACGTTTGCCTGCAACCATCAATACACCATTTAATTTGACACCAAATACAACGACTGTGTTTACACCAACCGCCGTAGGTGCTGCTTTAAATCAACCAGCAAACAATACGGACCCAGAAGAGCAGTAGTGATCACCGGATAAATTGGATGCTTTTTGAAAAGTCACCCCAGTTAGTGATGGGAAACCGTCGCCGACTGGGGTTGATTTTTGCATGTAGGCTAGTTGGTATGGTGTCAGAAGTGTGATTTTATCGTTTTATTTTGCTAAACTAAACATATTCACTAGGATGGAGATATCCATTTTAGGTTTTAAAAACATTCAAGCTTATCTTGAACAGCAGTGAGGTTTGTTATGAAAATAAAAGAAGTGATCGTCGTCGAAGGAAAAGATGATACCGTGCGAATTAAATTAGCGGTTGATGCAGATACGATTGAAACAAATGGATCGGCGTTGACCCGAGCAACGTTAGATCAAATCCAGCATGCCAAGGAAAAAAGAGGTGTCATAATTTTCACGGATCCTGATTATCCGGGCGAGCGGCTCAGACGATTGATTGATGAACATGTTCCCGGATGCAAGCATGCTTTTTTGCCAAAGGAAAAGGCTAAGGGAAAAACAAGAGGCTTGGGGATTGAGCATGCGAGTGTCACAGACATCAGACAAGCATTGGAAGATGTTCATGCCTTAAGAGAAAATGAACGAATAGAAATCGATTGGAAACCATATTTATTGCAGTATGGGTTAATTGGCGGCCCAAAAGCAAAAGAACGCCGAAAAGCCCTCGGCAATCAACTGAAAATCGGTTATGCGAATGCGAAGCAATTAGAAAAGCGCCTGACGGTTTTTGAAATAACTACGGAGCAATTCGAAGAAACCATTCAAGCAATCATTGAAAAAGAAAACCAAGGAAACCCATCATAAGGAGGGATTTTTGTGACCAAGCCAATTGCTACCTTCTCACGTACAAAGGAAATCATGGAAAAACACAAACTCTCCTTCAAAAAAAGTCTCGGACAGAACTTTTTGATCGATGCAAATATCTTAAAAAAAATCGTCAAAAAAGCGGGCGTTACCGACCAGACGACGGTAATCGAAATCGGACCGGGAATCGGAGCATTGACCGAGCAGCTTGCCCTAGAAGCTAAACGCGTCATTGCCATCGAAATCGATCAGCGTTTTATTGATGTTCTTGAGGATACGCTTCATACGTTCGATAACATTAAGGTTTTGAATGAAGACATTTTGAAGGTGGACATTCAATCACTCATTGAAGAACATAGCGATGATCAGGAGGATATTCGGGTCGTTGCGAACTTACCATATTATATTACGACCCCGATTTTAATGAAATTATTGATGGAACCGTCACCGATTCATTCGCTCACGGTCATGATGCAAAAAGAAGTTGCCGACCGAATGGCAGCGACGCCGAATACAAAAGAGTACGGTTCATTATCGATTGCTGTCCAGTATTTTACCGAATCAAACGTAGTGATGACCGTTCCGAAAACGTGCTTTACACCACAACCGAATGTTGATTCGGCCATTTTGCAATTGGTGAAGCGCGAACAACCCCCGGTCGATGTATCCGATGAGGAGCTTTTTTTCAAAGTCGTCCAAGGAAGCTTCAAACAACGTCGGAAAACCCTCAAAAACAATTTGCAAAAAGTTTTTGAAGATCAATTGACCAAAGAACAATTAGCTAATGTCTTTGAGAAGGCGAACATCGAACCATCGCGCCGAGGCGAATCGTTATCCATCCAAGAATTTGCCCATTTAACGAAGCAAGTTGAAAGGTCAATCGGCCAGTAACATATTTTATCTCCCTCAATATGATAATCAGAGAGCCTATTTTACGAGGGAGAGAGACTTCCATGAAACTTCAAAAAGGCGATATTGTAACCCGATATTCCTATGAGCATGATTTATTATTTCGTGTTCAATCCGTCAAAAATGATTTCGCCCAATTATATGGCGAAAATTTTCGTTTGGAAGCTGATGCTCCGATTGATGACTTAAAAGTGGTCGTTCAAGAAGAAAAAAGACGTGTGGAACAACCGATCCTAAAAAAAGAAAAAGATTCTTACCGCATGTTCAGACAAGATTATTATTTACGTTCTTTTCGGGACCATAGCCAACCACTTTCCATTAACGATATACCACGTTTTCAAATTTGCCCAAAAGTACTTCACATCGAT
>CALGNY010000177.1 GCA_937958375.1 uncultured Bacillaceae bacterium | reverse complement strand
ATTTCGGAGTTAATCGGTGTCAAACAGCCGAGTTGTGCACGTAGCTTCGAATAACACGCAGTTATTCAGTGTCAAACACCCAACCAGGACCTGTAGCTTCGAATAAGGAGGCCAAGATCATGGAAAACAAGCTAATCATTCGTGAATATGAAAGCCCGATCGGCCCGCTCACGTTGGGCGGCCATGCAAACGGGTCGCTTTCTTTCATCGAGCATGGCACTTTTCAAAATAAAAAAGAGTGGATTGAAAAGTGGAAGAATAAACACCAACCAGAAGCAACCATCCATGTCGATCCACAAGCATTGAACGATGCGTTACAAGAGTTAGAGGGTTATTTTCAAGGGAAGAAAAAATCGTTCCAAACGACAATCAATCTCTCAGGTACGCCATTTCAAAAACAAGTATGGGAAACGTTGCAGCAAATCCCTTATGGACAGACGACAACATACAAGCAAATTGCCCAGCAAATCAACCATCCGAAGGCTGTCCGCGCTGTCGGTGGAGCCATCAATAAAAACCCGCTTTCCATTATTGTTCCATGTCACAGAGTCATTGGGACGAACCAAAAGTTGACCGGTTATCGGGGAGGATTGGAACGGAAAGAACAGTTATTGAGCTTAGAAAAAAATCATGCCTACTAAAGCGCTGATTTTGTGATATACTATTTTTCGTTCATTAACATGTAAGAAGGTGTAAGGAGAACATGGGCATACATATTGTGTTGTATCAGCCAGAAATCCCAGCGAATACGGGAAATATCGCACGGACGGTATTAGCGACGGGAACAGAGCTGCATTTGATTCGACCGCTCGGGTTTTCAACGGAAGATCGGATGCTGAAGCGGGCAGGACTGGATTATTGGCATGACGTAACGATTAAGTATTACGATTCAATCGATGAGTTGTATCGGACCTACCCTGAAGGAAGTTATTATTATATCGAGAACTTCGGGACAAAGCATTATACAGACTATGATTTCAGTGATCCGGATGAGGAGTTGTTCTTTGTTTTCGGAAGAGAAACAGATGGGATTCCAGAAGCTTTACTGGAAGGAAAAGAAGACCGCTGCTTACGGATCCATATGAACGACAAAGTGCGCTCACTTAATTTATCGAATACAGCAGCAATTATCGTGTACGAAGCTTTACGTCAACAGGGGTTTCCAAATTTAATATAGAACATACAAAACACCAGCTACCTACAAATTAGGTAACTGGTGTATTTTTTGATGGCCATTTACTTATCTTTTCGCATCGTAACCTGCAGAGAAAATTGATACGAGGAATGTGATACATACGCCAATGATTAGTGCGAGTTTCATGTAGCTTCCACCTCTTCTTTAATCATACTTTATGATTTAGATTATAGCTGAATTTATTCTTATTGTGAACTAAAACTCACCGAAAAGTCAAAGAATGTTCGTAAATGGCTCCCGTAAATTGCTCGTAAATTCTCTTCTCCACTTGAATAGAATGAAAGGAGTAGGAGGAGGGAGCGATCTGGTGGAACATCAAATGCTCGATTTGAAAACATATGTCGATGAGGTGCTGCGTGGAAAAATCATCCCATTGACAACCGAAAAACGTGTATATTTGGCGATTCAATCCGCGATTGATCGCCAAAATGATAAATCCCTGTATGGTATGAAACCGATTTTAAACGAGTTGATCGACCGGTATTTCCGCCCCGCTGCAAAAGGGTATGACGTAAGAAAACGCCTCCTCGTGTTGATCGGACCTCCGGGAAGTGGGAAATCAACCCTTGTCCAATTTATTAAAGATGCGTTGAGTCAATACTCACACACAGAGAAAGGCGCCGTTTATCGGATCAAAGATTGTCCGTTACATGAAAACCCATTGCTTGCGTTACCTCACTCGATCCGGCAGCGAATTAAAAAGGCTACCGGTTATCACATTGAAGGAGAGCTTTCATCCTTAAACCAGTATCGATTGAAACATGAATGGAATGAAGATTGGAGAAACATCCCGGTTGAGCGTTTTTACATATCAGAAAGCAAGCGACAAGGCATTGGGACGTTTGCACCAGGAGACCCACATCTTCAGGAAGTGTCCGAACTCATTGGGGAAATGGACTATTCGACGATTACGACGTATGGCACACCCGCTCATCCGAAGGCATATCAATATGATGGGGAACTCCAGGCAGGAAATCAGGGAATCGTAGAGTTGCAGGAGGTATTTAAAGTTTCAGCCAAGCTACTTTTTCCGCTTCTTTCGGTTGCTGAAGAACAAATGTATAAAATACCCCGTCAGGCCGCAATCCACAGCGACGTGGTACTGATTGCCCATAGCAATCCGGAAGACCTTAAAAAAATCATTACAACCACAGAAAATAAACCATTACTCAGTCGGATGATCATTCAAAAGGTCCCTTACAACCTTGATTTAACGGAAGAGATCCACTTGTACGCGTCAAAACTACATCAAGAAGACATCGAACGTTTTCAACCATTTGCGTTAGATACCTTAGCTGCAACTGCGATTTATACACGAGTACGATCCAGTGAAAAATACCCATTGACCAAAATGGAAAAAGTACGACTATATGCACGAAAAGAAGAGCCGTATGAATCCTTGCGGGAAGAGTTTGATGATGAAGGAATGAATGGCCTGGATCCGCGGATGATTTTCCATGTGCTCTCCATCCTGGCGGCCAGTCATCTACAAACCATTACTGCACAGGATCTGTTACACACACTTCAGCAAGAAATCAATCAGGATATACGCTTGGGAACAACTGAAAAAGAACGCTACCGAACGGCAATTCGCCAGGGTGAAAAATATTTCGAAGAACGCATCAAACAATTTTTCATCGAGCAGTTCGCAAAGTTGGAATGCGAGCGAATTCATGAGACAATTGGCTCAGTGATACAAGGGAACATGAATGATGTGGATCATCAGTTTAAGGAATTTCGGGAAAACGTAAGGGAGTTACAGATTGGTCGGATCGACTTTGAACAGCTGCCAAAAGAGATGAAGGAAAAAATCGTGCAAGCGTCCGTCAAACAGTTCCTGCAGGAAAACGGAAATATCCTAGATTGGATAGAACGAAAATTATTCCCCCAACTCCCAAAAAAGTACTGGGAAATTAAAAGTAATTTGGAAGGAATTATTGAACAATTGCGCTACAATTAAATTAATATTTTGAACATTTACGGTTCCCGACCAAAACTCGTGAAATTTCGACGCAAATCCTTTTCTATTGGGGATTTATCATATATACTAATTGGAGATGTAAACTATGATTTCGCTTTATTTTCAACTTGTTTGTGAATAAACGGGCAAGGGTAAAAAAACTATAGAAAATAAAGTGAAACCAGGCTTTAGAATAATATAGTATAAAATGGATGTTTGTCCAAACTGATGGGGGTAGTAAAAGTGGCTATGGAAGGGTCTAGCAGCCGTGTTTGGGAAGCTTTTCATGGACCAAACAGGGGCTATGTTGAAGAGCAGTACGAATTATTTTTAGACGACCCGGATGCAGTGGATGAGTCATTGCGTCACATATTTGAAGCGAATGGTGCGCCTGAATGGATGACGAGTAGTACGGGTCAGCCTGCACCACAGCAAGCGGGTTCAACTTCGATGGAGGATCTGAAGAAGTTGACCTCGGCAATGAAATTAGTTGAGGCGATCCGAAGACACGGTCACCTCGGAGCAGATATTTATCCGGTCGGCGGACATGATACGAATTACGACCAGTTGATTGATCCGAAGACGTATGATTTAAGCGACGAAGATTTAAAGCAAATGGATGCCAGATTGTTGGCAGGTGATGATGCGAAAAACTTCAGGAACGGCCTGGATTACATCAATCACTTGAAGGAAAGATACCTAGGGAAATCGTCGTACGAATTCACACACATTACAGATGACAAAGAACGCGAATGGCTTTATGAGCAAGTGGAGGCCGGCACGTTTGATTTGTCATTCTCTGATGAAGATAAGAAAGAACTACTCAATCGTCTGGGAGAAGTAGAAGGTTTTGAACAATTTTTAGCGAAAACATTCGTCGCCCAGAAACGTTTTTCAATTGAAGGCTTAGACGTCATGGTTCCAATGTTGGACCATCTCGTGAAAAATGGTAACGCTGATGATGTCGAACACATCATGATGGGAATGGCTCACCGGGGACGCTTGAATGTGTTGGCGCATGTGCTGAATAAGCCATATGACATCATTTTCTCTGAATTTGCCCATTCACCGAACAAAGAACTCGTACCATCAGAAGGCTCTACTGGGATCAACTATGGTTGGACCGGTGACGTAAAATACCATTTTGGAGCGAATGGAAACTATAAGCAAGGTGAAACACAAACGAAAGTAACCTTAGCCCACAACCCTTCACACTTGGAATTTGTCAACCCGATTGTGGAAGGGTATACACGTGCGGTTCAAGATGACCGTTCGGGTAGCGGAGAAGCCACACCTGATTTTGATAAATCGTTTACGGTCCAAATTCATGGGGATGCGGCGTTCATCGGTGAAGGTGTCGTTGCGGAAACACTGAACCTTTCCGAATTGAAAGGCTATGCGACAGGCGGAACCGTTCATATCATCGCCAATAACCTAGTCGGGTTTACGACGGATTATAAAGAAGGTCGTTCAACGAAATATGCATCCGACTTGGCAAAAGGCTTTGAAATTCCTGTCATCCACGTCAATGCGGATGACCCGATTGCATGTATCCGTGCAGTAGAATTTGCTTATCAATATCGGAAACAATTCCAAAAAGACATCGTGATCGACCTGGTCGGATACAGACGTTATGGCCATAACGAAATGGATGAGCCACGCGGCACACAGCCGCTCCTGTACCAAGAAATCGATGCACATGACACGGCTTATGAAGTTTTTGCGAAACGACTCGTGGAAGAAAACGTTCTTTCCGAAGAAGAAAGCAAAAAATATAAAGAAGATACGATCAATAAACTACGTGAAATATACAATGGCATGAAGGAGCACGAGATCCACAAAGCACACGTGCCAGATTTGCCTGAAGAAGTTACCGATAAACTCGATGATATCGATACAAAAGTGGAATTGGATGTCCTCAAACAAGTGAACGCGGACATGTTGAAGCGTCCGGATGATTTCACAGGATTCAAGAAACTCGAAAAAATCCTGAAACGTCGTGAAAATGCGTTGGATGAAGACGGGAAAATTGACTGGGCACTCGGTGAAGCTCTTGCTTTCGGTACGATCCTGAAAGACGGCACACCGATCCGAATGACCGGTCAAGATTCAGAGCGCGGAACGTTTGCTCACCGTCATCTCGTTTTGCATGACAACAAAACAAATGAAAAATATAGCCCAATGCATGGAATCGAAGGGGCAGATGTTTCCTTCAGTCTATACAACAGCCCACTATCCGAGGTAGCGGTTCTTGGGTTTGAATACGGCTACAGCGTACAAACTGATGATACACTTGTGTTATGGGAAGCACAGTATGGTGACTTTGCGAACGTCGCCCAAGTCATTTATGATCAATTCATTTCTTCCGGTCGTGCCAAATGGGGACAGATCGCTAGCCTTGTCATGCTTCTTCCGCATGGCTATGAAGGTCAAGGGCCAGAACACTCTAGTGCACGATTGGAACGTTATTTACAATTGTCCGCTGAGAACAACTGGACAGTTGCCAACGTGACGACTTCTGGTCAGTATTTCCACTTGCTGAGAAGACAAGCAGCAATCGTCGGAAAAGAAAATGCACGTCCATTAGTATTGATGACACCGAAAAGCTTAATCCGTAACCAACGCGTTGCAGTTGGTGCCAATGAATTAAGTGAAGGCAAGTTCCAACCGATCCTGGAACATAAAGAAACGGGCGATCAAGTTGAAGCGGTCAAACGTTTGGTGATCGGTAGCGGAAAAATCATGGTGGACATCGAAGAAGCATTAGAAGACATGGATAACACGGATGCGTTACACTGTGTCCGTTTAGAGCAAATTTACCCATTCCCGGATGAGCAGCTAAAGGGCATTCTGAAAAAATACAAGAATGTCGAGGAAATCATTTGGGTACAAGAAGAGCCGAAGAACATGGGAAGTTGGGAGTTTGTCAACGACCGAATCCGCGAAGTCATCAAGAAAAAGCAGACACTACGTTATGTCGGTAGACCGGATCGTTCTTCACCAGCTGTAGGAGATCCAAACATCCACAAGTCAGAACAAAGTCAAATCATTCAAGAAGCACTAAAGCTTGATTAAAGGAGGAAAATGTCGTGAAGGAAATTATCGTTCCTGAATTAGCCGAATCCATCACAGAAGGTACAGTAGCAGAATGGCTCGTCCAAAAAGGTGATAAAGTCGAAAAGGGAGACGCCATCGTTGAATTGGAAACGGACAAAGTCAACGTGGAAGTCAACTCTGATTTCACCGGTGTCCTAGCGGAAGTCCTTGTTGAAGAAGGTGATGACGTTGAAGTAGGTGACGTCATTGCAAAAGTTGATGAGAATGGAGAAGCTGGTGGCGACGATTCAAGTTCAGATGACAAATCTGAAGCGAAAGAAGAGAGCAAAGAAGAGCCAAAAGAAGAAAAAGCGGAACAAAAATCAGAAGAACCAGCAAAAGAAGAAGCAGAAGAAGATTCCTCAGATCAACCAGTTGCTTCACCGGCTACACGGAAGCGTGCTCGTGAACTAGGCATTGATTTAAGCGAAATCAAACCAAAAGATCCAGTTGGACGAATTTCGAAAGAGGATGTGGAAGCTGCCGCAAGCAAGAAATCTCAGGCAAGCCAATCCAAGTCGTCTAAACAGGATAGCCAAAGCAGCGAGAAAACGGAATTCGACAAACCTGTCGAGCGAGAAAAACTATCCCGCCGTCGTCAGACGATTGCTAAAAACTTAGTCGAAGCCCAGCACCAGTCTGCGATGTTAACGACATTCAATGAAGTTGATATGACAAACATCATGAAATTGCGTAGTGAGCGTAAAGACGAATTTCTTGAAAAACACGGCGTAAAATTAGGATTCATGTCCTTCTTTACAAAAGCAGTGGTAGGAGCGTTGAAAGAATTCCCATTAGTCAACTCCGAAATCCAAGGCAATGAAGTCGTGAAGAAAAAATTCTATGACATCGGTATGGCTGTTTCCACTGAAGAAGGCCTTGTCGTACCGGTTGTTCGTGATGCAGATCGCTTGAGCTTCGCTGGAATCGAAAAAGAAGTCGGCGAATTAGCGAAAAAAGCTCGCGATGGCAAATTGAAATTGGATGATTTGACTGGCGGTACATTCACGATCACAAACGGTGGTATTTTCGGATCCTTGCTATCCACACCAATCTTGAATTCACCTCAAGTTGGTATCTTAGGCATGCACACGATCCAAAAACGACCTGTCGTCATGCCGGATGACTCCATTGAAGTGCGTCCGATGATGTACTTGGCACTTTCTTACGACCACAGAATCATTGATGGCCGTGAAGCCGTCCAATTCTTGGTCCGCGTGAAAGAAATGATTGAAGACCCATATGATCTATTGCTAGAAGGATAAATTTTCTGAATAGGTTAAGATAGGCTGGCAAGCACTTTGTTTAGTGCTTGCCAGTTTTTTTGATTATCTGGTTTTTTAGTTCAGTATGGGGTCCGATGTTGAAGATAAGCTTTCTCATCGACATTTGGGACAAAAAAAGCTCCGAATGTCGCTGATAAGCCATCTCATCGATATTTGGAAAGAAAAACAGCTCCGAATGTCGCTGACAAGCCGT
>CALGNY010000176.1 GCA_937958375.1 uncultured Bacillaceae bacterium | reverse complement strand
TCAATAGTTCGAACAGATATCTTCACCTTCACACCGCTTCAATCAGCACGGCAATTCCTTGCCCTCCACCAATACATAAGCTAGCGATGCCGTATTTCTTGCCTTTGTTTTTCAGCTCATAAGCAAGGCTCAAAAGTAATCGCGTTCCGCTGACACCGACAGGGTGACCGAGCGCGATCGCCCCGCCATTCACATTCGTCTTCGAACGGTCGAGTCCGAGCTCCTTCTCTACCGCTAGGTATTGTGCGGCAAAGGCTTCATTGACTTCGATCAGATCGATGTCATCCAATGTCAATTCTGCCCGCTTTAATGCTTGCTTAATTGCAGGAACTGGGCCGATTCCCATGATCGTCGGATCGACACCCGCAATTCCCCAGGAAATGATTCTCGCCATTGGTTGAAGGCCGTGTTTTTCGACAGCTGAATCCGTTGCAACGATCATTGAAGCAGCACCGTCGTTGATACCACTAGCATTTCCGGCCGTAACCGTTCCATCTTTTTGGAATGACGGACGCAGTTGCGCTAATTTTTCGAGTGAAGCATCTGACTTAATATGCTCATCCTGGTCTACGGTCACTGTCCCTTTTCTCGTCTTCACTTCATAAGGAACGATTTCTTCAGCGAAACGGCCGGATTCACGTGCGGCGCTCGCTCTTTGCTGGCTTTCCAATGCAAATGCATCTTGCTCTTCCCGTGAGATGCCGTATTGCTCAGCAAGCTTTTCAGCGGTCATGCCCATTCCACTTCCTGCATATTCATCCGTCAATGTACTGGTAAGCATATCTTCGAACGACAAAGCTCCCATTTTCTTTCCACCAAACCGCTGTGAAAAGTTCGAAAAGGGTGCCATCGACATATTTTCTGCTCCACCAGCTAGGGCGATCTCTCCTTCACCGAGCATCAAAGCCTGGGCTGCCGAGACGACCGACTGTGCACCAGACCCGCACAAGCGATTTAACGTCAGTGCAGGAACCTCTTGCGGGACACCGGCTTTCAAACCAATATGCCGTGCTAAATAAGCTGCATTCGTATGCGAATGGATCACGTTTCCGTAAAAAATTTGATCAACCAAGTCTGCTGAAACATTTGCTCTTTTTAACGCTTCCTTCGCTGTAGCTGCTCCCAAATTGTCTGCCTGCTCTGCTTTAAACGAACCACCGAACGACCCAAAAGCTGTCCGTGCGCCATCAACGAGATATGTACTCCCCATAGAATCTCCTCCATATGTAAAAATATCCTTATCTCTTATCATACCTTATTTCAACGTTATTTTGTTTTGTCATAAAGATTTTCTTGATTTTTGTAAAAGCGATGTAAAGTTTTTAAAATTGACTTGTTTTTTCTGAAAACTAACTATAAAATAGTGAATTATACCTACACAATAGGCATAAATACGTAAGGGGGAATCTAGAAAAGATGGAGAAGAAAATGATTCGAATGGTTTTGGCGGGTGTATTATTGCTGTCTTTCTTCCTGCCATGGTTTTCTGTCAGTTCACTATTGGGAAATTTGAACATTTCGGGTTTCAAGCTTGTGGATTATTTGACTTCTGAATTAGCATTATTTATTAGTTCAATCGGACTCATCTTTTATGTGCTGTACTTGATCCCGATCTTTGCGGTGGTCACACTCGTCAAAAAGGGAGATAAGAAATGGAGCCGAATTACCGGAATCGTCACATTCTTACTGGCGATCTTCGTTGCATTGATTGCCAAAGATGGTGCAGGCCTGCTATCTTTCTTATCGTTTGGTGGTTATTTAACGTTATTGTCTTCACTTGGGTTGATTATCACCTCGTTTATGGAAGACGAAACAGCTACTACTCCTACAGCAAAAGCTTCTTAATTCATAAAAATCTCGTTGCCATTTTGTGCAGCGAGATTTTTTATCTCAAACGCCCCACGAATATTGGAGCGTCAACTTACTATGACTGCCTGACTCAAGTGGTTTCAGCTGGATCTGTAAAGCGCTCGGCGTATACGCAACAGAGTATTCGGAATAACGAATCATATCTTTTAACAGGACGGAAACTTCTTCAGCATCATCGACCTGTGCTGCTTCCATAATGTCCTTCGCGAGGGTTTCTGACTGCATGATTTTTTGTGTGATCTCCTCGGCATCTTTTAAAAAATCATGCATTTCAGAGACTGATGTGAGAAATTGGTCTTGTTCGACGGGTGGATAATTTGAATTGAGTTGCCTCAAACTGGCGGGTCTCTCAAGATTCACGGTATGATAAGATCTGTTCCCACTGAATTTCATACACATCAGCCTCTCCTTTTTGTACCATCGTATGCTCCGAATTCATTCCTGTTCATTTGATTTTTTCAGGTGATTCCAAATGAGTATATGATGAATGACGGTCAAAATAACCAGCAAAGCATTTTGGCTGATCATGCAGTTTAACTTTCGTTTTACAGATTCCATTTTCATTACCCCTTTCAACGTTTTAGTCAAATTGTTCCCCGTTTAAGTAATGTTTAAGCTGGCAATAGATACATATGGATAGTGTTATCAATTGACTTTCCATCGCTTTCCAGGTTATACTAAAGCGTCTGATAAAATAGGAACGTCGATTGATAGCTACAGCTGAAATGGACCGAGCTATATTTTTTAAGCTAATTCAGCATGTGCTATTTTTTTATGGGAAACAATATATATTAGGCACTTATTTTTTAGGAGGAAAAAAGTTTGAAAACATTTAGCGATTTAAACATTGAAGCAAGCATCCTGCAGTCGCTTGCCGAGATGGGATTTGAGTCACCGACGCCGATTCAGGAGCAGGCGATCCCAACCGCGTTAGCCGGAAAAGATCTGATTGGACAAGCGCAAACAGGAACAGGGAAAACAACTGCATTTGGCGTACCGATGATTGAAAAGGTAGACATGAGCAATAAAGGAATCCAAGGCATCGTGATCGCACCGACAAGAGAGCTTGCGATCCAAGTGGCTGAAGAGCTGAACCGAATCGGCCAGCACAAAAAAGTCCACACCGTACCGGTTTATGGTGGGCAAGATATCCAACGGCAAATCCGTGCATTGAAACGTCGTCCGCAATTGGTCGCAGCGACACCGGGACGTCTCTTGGACCATATCCGCAGACGGACGATTAAATTGGACAGCATTCAAACGGTCGTTTTGGACGAAGCAGATGAAATGCTGAACATGGGATTCATCGAGGATATCGAAGCAATCTTGGCTGAAATCAAACAAGAACACCAAACCTTGTTATTCTCAGCTACCATGCCGAAACGGATTCAAAATCTGGCCGAGCAATTTATGCATGAACCAGAAATGATCCGAGTCAAGGCAAAACAACTTACCGTCGACCATATTGACCAGTTTTATTTTGTCGTCAAAGAAAATTCGAAGTTCGATGCGCTTTGCCGTTTATTGGACACCGAGTCCCCGGACTTGGCAATCATTTTCGGACGGACGAAAAAACGGGTTGATGAATTGACGAATGGTCTGTTGAAACGTGGCTATTCCGCAGAAGGAATTCACGGGGATATCCCACAGGTCAAACGTGAGAAAGTCATTTCCCGTTTCAAAGACCAGACAACCGAAATCCTTGTGGCAACAGATGTTGCGGCACGTGGATTAGACATTTCCGGTGTCACCCATGTATACAACTTCGACTTGCCTCAAGACCCAGAAAGCTATGTTCACCGAATCGGCCGGACAGGGCGTGCCGGGAAAAAAGGACAAGCATATTCGTTTGCGACACCTCGGGAAATCGATCACTTACGATCAATCGAAAAACTGATCAAGCGTAAAATCGAAGAAAAAGCTGTTCCATCGTACTCCGATGTCGTAGAGGGTCTTCAGGAATCTGCCGTTGAGGATCTGTTGCAAACCATTTGGTCAAGTGACAGCAATAAATATCATCGTTCCGCTGAAGAGATTTTATCGAAAGAGGACGCAGTGGACGTTGTTGCAGCGGCTATTAAGTTACTGGCAAAAGAACCTGATCAAACGCCGGTTAAATTGACCGCCGTTGAACCGATTCGTGCCAAGAAGTCACAAGGCGGACGTGGTGGTTACCGAGGCAACCGTGGTGGCGGACGCAGCAATGACCGCAGAGGCGGCCGTGGCGGCGGAAGAAATAGTGGTGGAAGAAACAATCCACGCGGTGGCCGAAGTGGCGGCGGACGTGGAAGAACTCCAAAAAACCAACGAAAATTCAATAACTAACACCGAAGTGCTGACCCAAGTCGTCAGCACTTTTTTTATGTCAATGAAACTTTTTCACTGAATCCTGAGTCTTATAAGCGAAAAGGGGGACGAAAGGTGAACGAAATCGAAGAAAAAAAGTTGATCCAGCGTGCTTTAGAAGGCGACGACCTTGCCTTTCGAGAGTTGATCGACCGATATTACCGGACAGTTGAACGGTTTGCCAGGCAAATCGGCGTTCCTCAAGACGATTTGTCCGATGTAACCCAAGAAGTTTTCATTAAAGTCTATCGATTCCTGAATAAATACTCCCGAGGGAAATTCTCTACCTGGCTTTACAGCATTACGCTGAACGTCTCTAAAGATTTTTTTAACAAAGCGAAACGCGAATCAGAAAAGATAAAGAAAACCATCAATGCGACTTCAACCAATTTTTATGTGGAAAACGTCGAGTTATCTGAAGACGAAAGAATCTTACATGAGGGAATTCTTGCGTTGGATGAGATGTACCGCTTCCCGATTGTCCTTTTTTACTTCCATGACAAGTCCATCACCGAGATCGCATCCATCCTGAAAATGAAGGAATCGACCGTGAAGACACGACTTCGACGAGGCAAACAAACCTTAAAAGAAAAACTAATCAAAGGAGGTTTTTGATGTGAGTAAGGATCGGTTTGACGAAACAATGGAAAACCTAAAGAAAAAGCATGAATCCGTAGACAGCACGACATCGACGCAAGAAATTTTCCAATCTGTCCAACAAGCTACGGATAAACGTAAAAAACGTTCGCTATTCCCTGTCATCGCTGCTTCAATTATCGCCTTATTAGCTGGCGGAATTTTCTTCAGTTCTGTCTTTTTCACAGATGAAGCTGGAAACGAACAAGAACCACAAGAAGTCGGAACACCAGGTGATTCAGAGGAAGACACCGAAGATGAAGCGATGGAAGAGGACACAGAGACAACCGAGGAGCCGAGTGACGATTCAAACGAAGAAGAAGAAACGGCATCAGAGGAAGAAGAAGTGGCCGATGATGAGCAGACTTCGGAAGAAGAAGCTGAAGAGGAATCAACTGAAAACCAGGCCTATTTGAATCGTGAGGAAACCATCAGCGAAACGGTTTACCCGGAAGGTATGGAAGAAAGCATTCCAATGAAATTGGTCGTCAACGAAGAAATGGGCTATTCGTCTTATGTGCATGAGCCGATGATTCATCGGGAGCAAAACGAAAACGGTAAGTCTGTGGATTACTATTATGTTAACTTTACAGAAGAAGAAGAGATTCCATCGGAGGATTACTATATCCGGATTGAAAAATTCGAGGGATCTACCGTTGATGAAGTTGTTCAAGAGCGCGAGCGTCAAATTCTCGAAAATGGGTTTACTGAGCGTGAAGTGGAGGGTTACGTGCTTGGCCCAATCTCAGATTCCTTATACACGACAGAAGAGCTAACCCATAATTTGATGATTGTCGAGTCCGACGAAGCCTTATTCGCCATCGATACGCAAATGATGGTCGTCATGGGCGATGGAAGTTTTCCTTGGATCATCAAATCCTTCGTCGAAAACATGCAATTTGCTGAGTAAAAAATAATGTCAGAGCGTTCGACTTTAAGACCGCTCTGACATTCTCTTATTTATCGGTTAATTTTTTATCTAATTGATCGAAAACCTTATTGGCTGCCTCCATCTTTTCTTTCTGGTCGACCTCTTCTTGTTCGATCTCCTGACGTTCCTCTGTTGTTAACGAGAAAAATTTCTTACTCTTCGTTTGCTTTTCTTTAGGCATCAGCATTCTTCCTTTCTGCGGGATCACCCTATTCATTCAGCTCTTTATCGTAATAACTCTTCCGCTTCACCCATACAAATCCATCACCTTTTGAAATGACGGCTACATCAATCGGAGGACCGACAGATTCGGTTGCGCGGGTCAACTTTCGTTTGAACGAAGTCAAGTTCATTAAAGCCTCTGCCATGTTGGCCAGTTCATCTTTCGGTAACGATCGAACAATTCCAAGTAAGGGTTGTAAATAATTGCGTAATTGATAATCTTCTAATGTATCTTTGATGGAGCCATACAATTCATTACCCATTTTTTGCAGTTGATTAACCTGTTTTTTATCCAAATGAATTCCTAGATGCTTTTGGATGCGATCAGGATATTCGGCTAACACGCGTTCAATAATATTGAACATGGTTTCCTCGATATGTGGCTCGACCCCAACCATAAACGAATCGACCATCTCACGTTGCGCAAATGCTTCAATGACCGCCGTCCCATCGTATTGGTTTTGCCGATAATCAATCTTTCGTTCCTTCAGCTTTTTATACTTCAGTTTACCCAAAACAAAGCCTTCCAATCGGTAATTCAATAAATGTGGGAAAATCTCTTGTTCCCCATAACCGGCGATCACAAAACCTGTACTGCCTCGACTGAAAAAGTCATTTTTGACACTCTCATAAGCCAAACGACATAAGCGCTTGGAGAAGGTTTTGGACGTTTCGAAATCAATGTATTCGTCCTTAATCTCTTGAATGGTATCAAAGAATTTTTGCTCAAATGGCTTGTACTCAATTTCAATCATTGGGTCTTCTTTTAAAAAACCCTTCATCTGCTGATCGACTTCTTTTTCCAGCCATTTGGCAACCTTTCTTTCGTCGCTTACTTCCTCCCCTGCTTCCTCAATCTGATTTTCCACACGGGTAATAATCCGTTTCAGCAAATCCGAAAACGTCCGGTAAACAATAACGTCTTCAATTTCTTCATTCTTGAACCGGCGATCCCGATTCAGAAACGTCAGGAAGTCCTCAAAATAATCCTGCACATCATCAAACGTTTTGTCTCCTACTTCATCCCGGTAAGATTTAATGATGACCTCCCACGGAATCTCCATAAAAGAGGCCGCACCGTAGACCATAAAGCCAATCGGGTGATGGTTCGATAGCGGAAAAAGCTTGTTGGCCGAGTTATATACTTTAGGAACTCCATCGAAACCACTGGTGATTGCACTGTCAGCGGCTAACGACATCCCATGCTTATTCATGATTGAAACTTCTGCTGTCATGTTCGTCCCACCTTTTTCGGTACTACTCTATGCATATCACCGGGCAAGACAATTCAAACCAGAAGGATCAGCGACATTTAGGCCTTTTTTGGTGTGCGAATGTCGATGAGACGGCTTGTCACCGACATTTGAGCC
>CALGNY010000175.1 GCA_937958375.1 uncultured Bacillaceae bacterium | reverse complement strand
GCGTTCGATCCCGTATCCACAACGGGAATCGAACGCTTTTCTCATCCAATTAAACAGGCCTTACCGTAATCTCATTCACATTGACATAATCCGGTTGGGTCACGGCGTAGACGACTGCACGCGCAATATCTTTCGTCTCCAATTTTTTCCGTTCGCCCGGCCACGGAGCGTTACCGTTTCTCTCGGTACCGACCATCCCAGGTGAAATATTTGTGACACGGACACCAGTTTTGGCAAGTTCTTTTTCCAAACCAGCCGAAATGGCACGGACGGCATATTTGGTTGCACTGTAAACGGTAGTTTTTTTCGTGACCTCGAACCCGGAAACGGAGGCGATATTGATGATATGCCCACTTGAGCGTTCGACCATGCTTGGCAATACGCCATCAATCGCATACAAGGTTCCTTTAATGTTGGTGTCGATCATCTTTTCCCATTCATCGACTTTTCCGGAACGAACCGGACCAGTCAGCACTTGCCCTGCATTGTTGACTAAAATATCAACTTGGCTGAACTTTTCATCGGCTTGTTTGATGAGTTCATTGACGTCTTCCTGCTTGGAAATATCCGTTTGAACAGAAAGCACGTTGTCATTGCCTTGATCTTTGATTTGCTGTTCGGTTTCAGCTAATTTCTCCGTACGTCTAGCAGCCAGCACGACATTTGCACCTTCACTAGCCAACTCGATCGCAATCGCAGCCCCGATTCCACTGCTTGCTCCGGTGACGATGGCTGTTTTTCCAGTTAGTTGACTCACTAAAACGACCCCCTAAAGATTAGATTAATAGGCTTGTTGTTTTCTTCGTATTAAAATCGATAGTGCCATAAGTAGGATTAAATAAGCAATTAAAACGACGTAACTATTCCATTCAGGAAATTCGCCTCGGATAATCATCCAAGCTCCGTTGCCAAAATGAAAGGAAGGGAGCCATTCAGCGATTTGTTGCATGAGCGTCGGGAAAATATCCATTGGAAACCACATACCGCCGAGAATGGCGAGTCCCAAATAAATGAAGTTACTCACACCACTGGCTGTTTCAACGCGCTTCATGCTACCGACCAAATTCCCGATTGCCAGAAATGGCAAGGCAGCTAATAAAATCCACAAGCCCGATAAAATCCATTGGGAAAGCGGTAAGGAAACACCGTTAATCAAGACGCCGGCCAAGAAAATGACGATGATGATAAACAGATGTACGGCCGTTTGTCCAATCATTTTTGAAGTGAAATAAGCCCACGAAGGTAGGGGCGTAATTTTCATGAAAGTCGTCCAGCCTTGAATTTTTTCCTGGACCAGACGTATTCCAAATATCATAATCGACGACCCCATCACCGCAAATGTCGTCATCGACATCAGGTAGTGTGCATTCCACAAATCATTATCTGGGTAACTGCTACTGACCAGTCGAGTAAAAATAAAATAGAAAAGAATCGGCATGAATAATGTCCAAAAGATAAAGTATGGGTTTCTGAAAACACGGATGATCTCCATTTTGCATTGCATCAGAAATGCGTTCATGACACACTCTCCTTTTGGTCCATCGTTAAGTATTCGAAAACTTCTTCCAGCCGAATTTGTTGAATGAAGAAATCCTTGGCGTCCAAATTGTTTTTGATGATAAAGGAAAGCAATTCATCGGTATCCTCCGTGACCGCGTAAATCCGTCCTTCTTTTTCATAACAACTGATCACAATCGGCAAGGTTTCCAGCTTGGCCATTATATTCGGGTCACCAGACACAAAGGAAACATTTTTATTGGCGATTTGTCGTTTGATGTCATCGGGTTTACCATCCGCAATAATGTTTCCTTTGTTAAATAAAATTATATGGTCAGAGTAATCGTCTGCTTCTTGGAGGTAATGCGTTGAAAAGATGATTGTTTTACCCTTCGCTTTAAGGTTCTCGACTCGTTCCCAAAAATGTTGCCGGGCTGAGATGTCTAGTCCGACAGTCGGTTCATCGAAAAACAAAATGTCAGGATCCCCTGCCAAGGCAAGCGCAAATCCGACTCGTCGTTTTTGGCCACCTGATAGTTTATCGGCCCATTTGTTCAGATCTTCTTGTTTCAAACCGGTCGCCGCAATCAACTCTTCCATCGAGAGCGGAGAAGAGTAGTAGCTTCTGAACAGTTTAATGATTTCGTGGACCTTCAACTTATCGACGAGATGGACGTCCTGCAACATGGCGCCGACCTTATCTTTAAACGCCAGGTCTTTTGGGCTCTTTCCGAATAAAGAAATCTCTCCTTCTGTCGGATCCAAAAGTCCAAGCATCATCCCGATCGTCGTTGATTTTCCGGCACCATTCGGGCCCAGTATAGCTATGGTTTTGCCTTTTTCAATTGTAAAAGAAACGTTATTAACCGCGGTTGTCTTTCCGAACGTCTTCGTCACATCATTCAATTGAATCGTTTGTTCCATACACAATCCCCCTTATGTCATAGATTCATCTACTTATTAAGGTGTTCGACTAAGAACCCTTTTTACCTTTAATTATTCTGTTGAATGATTGTAAAGATTAAGCTCTGAATTGATCCAAGCGCTCAAAGTATTCATGTAAAAAATCATAAAACAGTTGCTCGGTGGGTAAAAGTTGACGTTGTGTTGGGATGATCACACCAACCGGACGGTGGATGACTGGATCATTGATTCGAACGGTAGCAGCGGTTCGTGGGATGTTATCGATCAACGTCATTTCTGGCATGAGTGCGACGCCGAGCCCTGCAGAAACCAATCCTTTCAGTGCATCGATATCTGTTCCCTCAAAAGCGATTTCGGGTTCGAAGCCTGCATTTCGGCAAGAGTCTAAGACAAGTTGATGAAACATATAACTTTCAGGAAGGATACAAAATGGATCGTCCTTCAATTCGAGTAATGAAATTTCTTTTCGTTTTGCCAGGGGGTGATGAAGTGGTAGAAGGGCGACAATTTCCTCGCGAAATAGGATGCGGCTTTTTATCTGTGAATCCTGTTTATCATTTGGGATTGGTGCGGTTATCGCGATGTTGTAGTCTCCTTTTTTGACGCCGCCGATCAAGTCATTGAATAAGGCATTGTTCATTTCGAATTTGGCTTCGGGATATTTTTTTCGGAACGCATAGATGATCGATGGCAAGGTGTGTGCAGCCATACTGATCGGAAAAGCAATCCGGACGGTACCGGTATTGGGACTCAGTGATTCCTTGATTTCTCTTTTTGTATCTTCCATTAAGTTGTGAATTTGCTTTGCTCGTTCATACAACAGTTGGCCGGTCGGTGTTAGCCGGACATTACGGCCTTCCCGGATAAATAATTTGACGCCAAGTTCTTCTTCTAAATTGTATATCGAACGGCTGACGGATGATTGGGAGACATGTAAATCATCCGCTGCGTCGGTCATGTGCTCTCTCTTGGCAACCTCCATAAAATAGGTCAGTTGACGGAATTCCATGCTGCTTTCACTCCATTCATGCATAAAACGCATTGGTTTGATGTAATTGTTATATTGAAACGATTATTTGCTTTATTATAAGATAAATAGAAGGGAAAGTCTATGTTGGAGAGGAGTTGTTTTATGTCAATCAGTCAATTAAAAGAAGTGAAAAAAGACCAAGTGAATCGGTATATTGAAAACATTTATAAAAAAGTTGAACAACGAAATGAAGGCGAGCGTGAGTTTTTACAAGCCGTCCAAGAAATTTTTGATACGATTAAGCCGGTACTCTATCAGTATCCGGAATATATTAAATTAAATGTGCTCGAACGAATGGTGGAACCCGATCGTTTTATTTCATTCCAGGTGCCCTGGGTAGATGATGATGGTCGTGTACAGGTGAATCGTGGTTTCCGTGTACAGTTCAATAATTTGTTGGGACCGTATAAAGGCGGGCTGCGTTTTCATCCGACCGTCAATTCAAGCATCGTTAAATTTCTAGGGTTCGAACAAATTTTCAAGAATGCCCTGACCGGCCTGTCCCTCGGCGGAGGTAAGGGTGGGGCGGATTTTGACCCGAAAGGAAAATCCGATCTTGAAATCATGCGCTTTTGCCGTAGCTTCATGACAGAATTGAGCAGACATATTGGTCCGGATGTTGATGTGCCTGCAGGTGATATCGGTGTCGGTACGCGTGAAATCGGTTATTTGTTCGGGCAATACCGAAAAATGCGCAACAGCTATGAGCCAGGTGTGTTGACGGGAAAACCGCTTAATTTTGGCGGTAGCGTCGGTCGGAAGGAAGCTACTGGTTATGGAACAATTTACTTTGTCAAAGAAATGCTGAATGATCATGACATGGATTTTGAAGGCAAAAAAGTCATTGTTTCCGGTTCTGGTAACGTTGCGATCTATGCGATGGAGAAGGCGGTTGAACTCGGTGCGATTGTCGTCGCCTGTAGTGATTCCAATGGCTGTATTTATGATGAAAATGGCTTGGATATCGATGTCATCAAACAGATCAAGGAAGAAAAAGAAGAGCGCGTCAAACATTATTTGACGGTTTATTCCAATGCGACGTATATCGAAGGAAGCGAAAACATTTGGACTTTGCCGTGTGATATTGCTTTACCGTGTGCAACGCAAAATGAACTCGATTTGAAGGCTGCAAAGAATTTGGTCGAGAATGGCGTCAAGGCTGTCGGAGAAGGTGCCAACATGCCATGTACGTATGATTCAGTGAATTATTTGCTGGAGAAAAAAGTGCTCGTCGCCCCAGCGAAAGCTGCCAATGCGGGCGGAGTCGCCGTTTCAGCACTTGAAATGGCACAAAACAATATGCGCGCATCATGGACGAAGGAAGATGTCGACGCTCAATTGCAAGAGATCATGAAAAATATTTATCAAGAAAGTATTTCCGCTGCGACACAATTTGATGCTTCAGGCAATTTGGTGGCTGGTGCAAATATCGCAAGTTTCATCAAAGTCGCCGATGCGATGGTGGCGCAAGGTGTATAAGTTTTCGTGAGGAGCATGTCCCTATGGTTTGGGGCATGTTTTTTGGTTGAGGGTGAGCTTTATAGCCGGGTAGCGCGTTACTTTGTCGTCCTATCGTCGATATCGGCGCTCTATCGTAGGGTAGCATGAATTTTTCCATCCTACCCGTTGATAGAAACGCTCTATTGCAGGGTAAAGCAATATTTTTCATCCAACCCTTTGATAGAAGGGTTCTATAACAGGGGAGCTCGGAATTTTTCATTCTATCCTTTAATAGAAGCGTCCTATTGTGGGGTAAAGCAAAATTTTCTATTCTACCCTCTGATAGAAGCGTTCTATTGCAGGGGAGATCAATATTTTTATTCTCATCCTTTAATAGAGAAGCTCTATTGAAGGATAGCTCAAATTTGTTTTTCCGTACCCGTTAATAGAGGAATTCTATAGCATGTAAACGCAAGTGTTTTTGTCTAACCAGTTGAGAAAAGTTCCTTAACGAATGTTTTAAACCCGGAAATAATTTCATCCTAAAAAATGTCCTTAGCTCAACGATGAGCCAAGGACTATTTTTTAATGGACACGATTTGACTTTTCGTTGGTGATTAATACGAATTTTTCTTCGTAGGCTTTCTTTTTCTTCTGTTGGTTCGTTTCATCAAAGAATTTAATAACATCACCGAGCGCGGTTTCGAGTAATTCAAATTCTTCGGCTTCTTCTAGTTCCTCGATTGCTCTCTCGTAGTTTTTCCCGGCTTTTTTGATGTTTGGTTTTTTCTGATTTTCTAGGCTGAACGCATACTGCATGAGAATCATGCCGAAGTCGCGCTTCGGATATTGATAGAGTTTCTTCAGATGGCGAATCGCTTTTTCATAGTAAGGAATCGCATCATCAAAATCTCCATGGTCAAAATGGTTATACGCCATTTCTGTGTACGATTCAATGTACATCCATTCGTTATCGATTGAGGAATCCTCCAGTAACGAAATAGCGAGTCTTAAGTAGTTGGCGGCCTGGTTGTACTCTTTTCGTTTGCTATGAATTTTTCCGACGCTAATTAAACTATCAATTTTTAGCTGCAATTCATTTTCTTTTGTTGCCAGGTCAATTGCACGGTCAAAATAGTCGATCGCATGTGACGTTTCATTTTTAATGGAGTAAAGGTTTCCGAGTTTGACGAGCAGATA
>CALGNY010000174.1 GCA_937958375.1 uncultured Bacillaceae bacterium | reverse complement strand
AGTTTGACTTTATAGGTTAAGATGTAATCTTCACCCTGTTGAATATTGCCGATATTCCATTGAAACGTCTCGCTCGCTTCATTCCAAGTGACCGAACCATGTGACACATCAAAATTCTCCCCGCTGTATGATCCATCCTCGACCAAGTTGAACATGTCGCCTAGTGGATCAATTACGACTGCATCGGTTGCTGGATAGAGAAGGCTAGCAGCAATCTCATCGAAAATTGGTGACAAATCGTCTGAACCGCCAGCATAATAACCTCTGTTTTGACTGTTTTCTAGTACGTAATTTGCATTGCTATCATTTCCAACTTCAAGACCTATGGAGTAAATATCGATTCCTGAGTTTAGAATATATTGTGCTTCTGAGATGGTAGGGATGCCGTTGGTTTCTACCGAAAAAGAGTTAATCCGATATGTGTCATTAGGGGATGGACATAACCAATCAGGCAAAAGACTACATCCATCTGGATAGTTATAAGTCGATCCATTACCGAGCTGGTTATTATAGTTGAAGTTAGATAAAATGAAATTATACTTATTGTCCGGCCACGAATGGCTACTTGCTGATCTAGCTTTGAAGCTAAATGTCGGTGCCCCGTCACTCAATAAAACAATTGTTTTCTGATCAGCTGTACTATCTTCAAGCAACAAATCCGCCTGGTGAAGCCCAGCCTGAATATTTGTTCCTCCACTGGCACTTATTCCATTGATTTGATTCTTTAATTGTTGTTTACGTGAATGGTTGGTGAAGTCACGAGTCATGGTTCCATGTTCACCAAACTCTACTAACGCAATTCGAGTAGCTGAGTCCCTTACTAATAATTGATCAACAAATTGAATTGCCGCTGCTTTAGCTTTAGTTAAACGATTATTATTTGCCATACTTCCTGATTTATCTAGGACGAGCACAATATCGGAACTATTTTGTAAGTTCATACCTTCAATCTTCAAGTCAACTTCCCACTCAGCATAAGTTCCGGTTTCACTCGCGGATTTATCCAACTTGAGTGAACCTGGGTCTGGCCAGTTATTGCCACTCGATTGACCGTTTAGTGCTTGTGGTGAGTTTGTTGATTTAAATGCAGGATGGCTAATGGTAGATTCGGCTTGTTCTTTGAGTTCCTCTAACTGTTTTTCCTGTTCTTCAGAAAGCTCATTTTTCAATTTGTCTTGGGATAAATCAGAAGGCTCCTTTTCATTAACCAAGTCTTCAGACTCCTCTTCTTGAGAGCCGTCATCCTCATGTTTATCCGATGCATCAGATGGCTGATCAGAATCACCTGGTTCTTCAGTCGAATCAGTTGTTTCATCTCCAGCTTCGTCTTTCTCCTCTTCCGTATCTACCGCTTCATCTTTTTCTGATGACTCATCCGCTTCGCCCTCGGTTTCATTCTCAGCAGAACTGTCGCCTCCTGACTCATCTTCAGTAACATCGCCTTCTGTTGACTCATCCTCATCCGAGTTTTCACTGTCCTCGACCTTCTCCTCTGATGATTCTGACTCCCCGTCTGAATCTTCATCCTCAACCGAAGAAATCATCACAGAAGTCAACTCAACCTGCTCTTCCTCTTCCGCTGCTTCCGACTCAACTTCTTCCTCCTCTTCTGGATCCTCCAACTCAACTTCCTCTTCTACTACCTTCAGCTCAATAAAATCAGCATCGTGAATGGTTTGCTCGCTGAATGTCGTTAACGCTTCCATGCTGAATTGTTCAACTAGAGGATCAGCAATCGTCGTATGAACATCAACTTCATAGCTTCCTGCTTTCGACATCAACCGGTAACCTTCAGCCGTTTTTTCGACCGTTACTTCCTCTGGCGCATCAATGGCTAAATGCGACAATCCTTCCGACATGAATAATTCTGAAACGACTTCCTCATCTGCGGGGCTTGTCATATTTACGTACACTTTCCACTGAATCGAGTCCTCAGAATGGTTTACATACGTAACTGACACCTCACCCGAAGCTTCATTTTCAGAATCAGCGATCAACCCTGCATTAAAACCAAATAACTGAAATAACAACAACATGGCCGTCAGAATCGATATTCCTTTTACCTTTCGCATCTCCGTTCCTCCCTTCTTTCCAAAAATTTGATCATGTAAGTATGTTCCTGATAAAAGCTTCATTCCTGAATTATTCACGGAGAATGACATTGATCTGAATGGTACAAATTTCTCTCGATGATTGCTTAACATTTTTTATGTGATTAGTATTTGGATTGAGCCACTGCAATCGATGAGCTTGCAGCGTTTTTTTATCTTCAATAGAGTTTTTCACAAAAGACCTCCTTTTTGACTAGATAAAATCCATGAATTAGTTAAACAGTAATTCTCGAAGGTTAAATCGAGGTTAAGTTTTCAAATCTTTTATATAAATAAATAAAAATAGGACTAAATACCTAGTATAAAAGCATAAAAAAACACCTAGACAACCCTTTTGGACTGTCTAAGTGTATTCAAAATAATGTTACGAACTCATTAGTGGCAGATGTATCGTAAATTCTGCTCCCTCGCCTAGTTGGCTTCGTACATCAATCCGCCCGTTGTGCCCCTCAATGATCTCATGAACAATCGCCAAACCCAAACCAGCTCCACGATCAGAATCTCCTTCTCGCCTCGCTGATCCTTTAAAATATCGCTTGAAAAGATAAGGTAAATCCTCCGCCCTGATTCCGATTCCATTGTCCGCAATCTGAATCGTCAGCTGCTGAAGATCTCTGTCACGATGAACGACGACATCAATTCGGCCGACCCCATCTTCCGTATGTTTAATCGCATTCGACAGTAAATTTTGAATGACTTGATCCATTCGGCTAAAATCCAACAGAATCATCGACTGTTCATCAATCTCCCCAATGACCTTCCAGCTGAACTGACGCCCCGCCTGCTTCAACGTAAAATCAATGGAATGATGCACCCGAATGAGCCAATCACTTACCTTTATGTTTTCCAACCGAACACCCGTCTCTTCCTTTTCGATCATCGACAATTCCTGTAAATCACCGATCAATCGGCTTAAAACGACGATTTTATCTAACACGATCTCAGCGTATTGATGGTCATTCGGATCAATCGTTCCATCCTGGACCATCTGTAAGTAGGTGTGAATCAACGTCACCGGCGTACCTAATTCATGCGCAATCGTCGCATGATAATTTTTCTGGGCTTCAAGCTTCATTTGCAAATCTTGATACATCCGACGAAGTTTTCGATTCATCTGTGTCAGTTCCTGAATATCTTGCCGATGAGCTTGTTCTTCCAGCCGCTTCTCTTTTTTCTTCAACAAATAGTCCATCACTTTCGTCTGGACTTCAACCAAGATTTGCTCCTTCCGATAAGGAACAATCGTCAAATTCTTATGTTTAAAAGTCAGTTGACACGCATCCACCACTACTTCTGAACCATTCATCAACAGAATTACCGGTATCCCATCCTTCAATTCCTCATGCTGCAACCATTCCCACACGTCATCCGACACACTCGCATCCACAAGCAACAAATCAAAATCACAGGATGACGAATTTTCAGCCGTATCATTCTCCACTACCGTCACAACCTCGTACCCCTCAACCGTCAACATCGTATCCACAACGCTCGAATTCCCATCGCCAGTCAAAAATATGATCTTCGGTTTTACGTCCACTGAATGTACTTGAGATTCTTGCATATCCCTCACCTCCATTCCCGCACATCAGGTCTATAGCCTGATATTTCTTACAAATAAGTACCAGTAAGTAGTATATATGAAAAAATAAACTATAGATGACTTTCTCCAATACTTCCAAAAACAATCCAAAAAGAGACAAAAATAACCCAGCGGCGACAGAATCGACTGCTAGGTTAGTTGCGGCAAAGAATAAATTGGTATAGAAAGTTAAATTTTGGTTAATTGTAAACATGATTATACCATAGTATTTTCAAAATTCAATCTTTTT
>CALGNY010000173.1 GCA_937958375.1 uncultured Bacillaceae bacterium | reverse complement strand
TTATGGCGAAAAAGATCAAATGAACGTGTTGAAGTGGGATAAAGATCAAGTCTACTATGAACTGATGAGTGAATCTGTCACAAGAGATGACATGCTGCAAACGGCCCAAAATTTTTATAAAATCAACTGAAAAAAATTGATATTCACCATAAAAAACATCTGAATCTCAATTTTTCCCATTAATAAATGGCCCTCCAAGTCAAACAATAAACATGAGTTTAACAACAAGGAGGCCAACAGTGTGTGGATCAAGAAATGAATTATGGAAGTGATTATAAACCGATTCCGGCGACTTCTGTCGGTAGTGGTATCGGAATCGAAGTGTTGCCAGATCTTTATTGTCATACCATCCAAATCGTCAACATTCATTTGGTGGGGAAGCCGGGTACTGATGAATTCGTATTAGTTGATGCAGGGATGCCTAATTCAGCACAGGAAATCATTTCAGTTGTCGAAAATCGTTTTGGTGAAAACAGTCGTCCGAAAGCAATCATTTTAACGCATGGACACTTTGACCATGTCGGAGCCATCATTGAATTGGTTGAACATTGGAATGCGCCTGTGTATGCACATGAGGCAGAAATTCCGTTTTTGACTGGACAGAAAAGCTACCCTGAACCAGATGCAACGGTTGAAGGTGGGATGGTCGCTAAGATGTCACCGATGTTCCCGAATGAACCGATCAACCTGGGGGACAATGTCAAGCCGTTACCAACGGATGGTTCTGTACCTAATATGCCAGGTTTTAAATGGATTCATACGCCTGGTCACACACCTGGTCATGTATCGTTTTTCAGGGACAGTGATCGAGCGTTGATTGCGGGAGATGCTTTTATTACGGTGAAACAGGAATATCTCCATGAAGTTTTGACTCAGGAGCAAGAAATTAGCGGACCGCCAAGGTATTTGACCCCGGATTGGAAAGCGTCCAAAGAATCTGTCATTAAATTGGCCGAATTAAAACCGGCTGTTGCTGTTACGGGACATGGGAAACCGATATCTGGTGATTTGTTGACAAAGAGCTTGGATTACTTGGTCAATAATTTTGATGATATATCGCCAAACCGGATCACGGGAAATATATAAACTAATGAAAAAAGCTCCTACGATGCTGAACGCACTGTAGGAGCTGGTTTTTAAACAAATTAATCCAAAGTTAAAATAACCATCAAGAACGACAACAAAATCAAATAAATTAACGAATAACGAAGACTGGTATGGGCCCATTTTTCAAGGTTTTCTGTTTGGAATCCTTTGGTTGCATGAATGATCCAGCCAATCGTCAGCAAAATCGCTACCGCAAAGAAGATCCATCCTAATGATTCGATTAAGAAAAACGGAAAGACCAACAAGGCGACGATGTAAATCAAGTGATGTTTGAGTGTCACTTGAACGCCGCGGACAACAGGTAGCATCGGTACGCCTGCTCTTGAATAATCCTCTAACCTTCTGACAGTAATCGCCAGTGTGTGCGGTACTTGCCAAATCAGTAAAATGCCGAACATTGTAATCGGTACGACGTGATTGATTGGTGCCACGGCAGCCCAACCAATCAGCGGAGTAAACGCACCTGAAATGCTCCCGATGAGCGTGTTCCAAGTGTAGCGGCGCTTTGTCCAGAAGGTATACAACACGACATAGAAGAACCAGCCCAAAAAGGAATAAATGGTAGCTTCCAACGTCGTCAATAACATGATTGCCAGCCCGATGATCGATGTAAAAATGCCTGCCCATAAAACGGCATTCAGAGTAAAGTTCCCTGAAACGGTCGGCCGCTTTTGCGTACGGGCCATTTTTTTATCCAAATCCACCTCGTACCAATTATTCATCATCAATGCACCGGAAATGACGAGTGTACTTCCGACTAACGTTAAAAAGAAAAGTCCAACATGATCGCTGAATTGCTCACCATTGAAGTAAAGCGCTAACCAAAAGGCTGTGAACACAGGCAACACATTTGCGATCAGCACTTTTCCCTTCAGTAGGTTTTTTATATCGATCAACAATTGGATGAACTTGTTATTGTGATTGGTTGTGGATGAAGTAATCGATTGTTCTTTTGCCATGTAAATCCCCTAATTCATATTTCTATCAATTATTATATCATGAAAATGTTATGAATTAAGGACTGACGGTCTATGGCAGAAGGTAAATCAATCGCATCCATGATAAACTAATGATAAGTCAACAAATGAAAAAGGATGAGAGACGATTTCTGAATTTAAAAGTAATGATTATATAGTACAAGCAGATAATGAAAGTCAGTTTCCGATTGGATATGAAAAATTGGAGAAGGCAGCCAAGCAATCGATGTCCCCACAGGCGTTCAGTTACATCGCTTCTGGTGCTGGGGCAGAAGAGACGGCTCATAAAAATAAAGTTGCATTCCAAAAATACTCGATGGTTCCTAATTTATTGAGAGACGTTTCTGAGTTGGACACAAGCGTGACGTTGTTCGGTCATACATATTCTACTCCTTTATTCCTGGCACCTCTTGGCGTGCTGAAGATGGCTGATGAGCAGGGTGACCTTGCTGTAGCTCGTGCAGCATCGAAATTTGGCATTCCGTTTGTCCAAAGCACCGTCTCAAGCTACTCCATTGAAGAAATTGCTAGACAAAGCAGTGGGCCAAAATGGTTTCAGCTGTACTGGACGCAAAACGAGGAGATTTCCTATAGTTTCGTCAAGCGTGCGGAGGAAGCGGGTTACGAAGCGATTGTCGTGACGATCGATACCGTCACATTAGGTTTTCGAGAAAAGGATTTGTCCTATGGCTACTCTCCATTGGCACAGGGGTATGGACAAGGAAATTTTGAAACCGATGATGTTTTTTTGTCAACGTTAGAGGAAGTGAATGATCAAGCAATCATCGATGGCATCGTCAAAAACATTAACTACCCGGCTTTGAATTGGTCCCATATCGAAAAATTAAAACAGAAAACATCGCTGCCGATTTTGTTGAAGGGTGTTTTACATCCGGATGATGCGCAGCGGGCGATTGAGGTTGGTGTAGACGGTCTGATTGTATCCAACCATGGAGGCAGGCAATTGGATGGCTTGATTTCCAGTGTAGATGCTTTGCCGGATATCGTTACGGAGGTTGATGGACAGGTCCCAGTCGTGTTTGATAGCGGGATCCGCAGAGCAAGTGATGTGTTAAAAGTGTTGGCACTTGGAGCAGACGCGGTTCTTATTGGCCGACCATATGTATATGCCTTAGCCGTGAACGGTGAAAAAGGAGTAGAAGATTTCCTGTCTTATTTTCTCCAAGATTTGTATAGTTCTATGACGTTAGCCGGAGTGAAAAACATTCAGGAATTAAGTAAAATGAATATCATCAAACATAAGTAGCGCCAGCTGTTTTCCTATAGACTGAGGCTAAGGATAATATGTATTCGTATTTATAGCAATATTAAACTATAATGAATGTAACTATTAAGTTTAGTAAATATTTTCAGAAATATTAAATAATTATAGATGTAGAATAGTGAAATGTGCAAGACACACAAGCACAATTAATGTCCGAGCTGCTCTTTTGCCAAGAACCCGGACAGCAAAAATGAAGAGCAGAGTGTCATGCACAATTGTAATAGGAGGTATTGCGAATGATTGAACTGACAGGACATTCATTAACGATTGATGATTTTAAACGCATCTGTCTGGATCGGGAAGAGGTTACGATATCGGAAGCAAGCATGGCGGAAGTCGAAAGAAGTCGTTTAGCTGTGGACGAAATTGTCGCCAATCGTGAAATCGTCTATGGCATCAATACCGGTTTTGGAAAGTTCAGTGATGTGATCATCAACGAAAAAGATACTGATGATCTGCAACTTAATCTCATTCGTTCGCATGCTTGTGGGATAGGTCCCTTGTTTCCTGAAGTGGTATCGCGGGCAATGATTGTCCTTCGGTTGAACGCACTTTTGAAAGGGCTTTCAGGCGTGCGGCCAGAGCTTGTAGAACTGTTAAAAGAATTGATCAATCAACAGGTCCATCCGGTCATTCCACAGCAGGGCTCACTTGGAGCTTCCGGTGATTTGGCGCCTTTAGCACATTTGGCTTTGGTTTTGATTGGAGAAGGACAAGTATACGGTGACGATGGGCAGCCTGTCAGTGCTGAAAATGTGCTGGCTGCCAAATCCATTCAGCCAATTACGTTAAAGGCCAAGGAAGGACTCGCTCTGATAAATGGAACCCAGGCTATGACTGCGGTCGGTGCCCTGAATTACATTGAGGCTGAACAGTTGGCATATGATAGTGAATGGATTGCTGCATTAACGATGGAAGGATTGGGCGGCATCATTGACGCTTTTCATCCGGCGATTCACCGAGCAAGAGGGTATAAACAGCAGGAACAAGTGGCAGAGCGTATGAATGAATGGCTGGAAGGAAGCGAATTGATTACACGACAAGGTGAAAAACGGGTCCAAGATGCCTATTCGATTCGTTGTATCCCACAAGTTCACGGGGCAACGTGGCAGACGCTTGACTATGTCAAAGAAAAGCTGGAAATTGAGATGAATGCCGCGACAGATAATCCACTGATTTTTGATGACGGAAAGTTAGTCATATCGGGTGGTAACTTTCACGGACAACCAATCGCATTGGCGATGGACTTTTTGAAAATCGCTGTTGCCGAGCTTGCCAACATTTCAGAGCGTCGGGTTGAACGCTTAGTCAATCCGCAGTTAAATGACCTGCCTCCATTTTTAAGTGCAAAACCCGGTCTGGAATCAGGTGCGATGATTATGCAATATGCAGCAGCATCGTTGGTTTCGGAAAACAAAACGTTGGCCCATCCCGCCAGTGTGGATTCCATCCCATCATCGGCCAACCAAGAGGACCATGTCAGCATGGGAACCATAGCGGCACGTCATGCGGGCTCGATTATACAGAATTCCCGTAGAGTGCTGGCTATTGAATGTATTTGTGCATTACAGGCAGTTGAACTTCATGGTGTAGACAAATCTAGCCCCAAATTACAAAGCATGTGGCATGAGTTCCGCGAAATTGTTCCCACAATTACGGGTGATCGTGTTTTTTCAAAGGACATCGAAGCAGTAAATGCTGCATTAAGCCCGTTAGATGAAAGAAAAGTAGAAAACGCGGATCGTCTTACATAGAAGAAACGAACAGAATACGGAATTTCAAGACAGGGAGGTAACGTTCAATTTTTACAGAAATCGTTGCCTTTCTTCATTTATCTTTAATTCGAGACATATTAATTGAAAGTTTGTATTGTGAGTAGTAGAGTGATAAGTAATGAAACATTTTCCAGATTTAATAAGGGAGGCACTATCCATGTACACTATTCCAGGCCATCATCATATTTCGATGATCACCAAAAATGCGAGTCAAAATAATCACTTCTACAAACGCGTCCTTGGTTTACGCCGTGTAAAAATAACTGTGAACCAAGATGACCCGTCAATGTACCATTTATTTTATGGTGACAAAACAGGTAGCCCAGGAACGGAATTGACTTTTTTCGAAATTCCCCAAGTCGGGAATACGCATCCTGGCACCAATGCGATCACGAGAATCGGATTGCTCGTCCCATCCGAGGATAGTTTGCACTATTGGAAAGAGAGATTTGAAGAACACCAGGTTGAACATAGCGGGATAACGATGTATGCCGGTCGTCCTGCTGTAAAATTTGAGGATCCTGATCGGCTACGTTTAGTTTTGCTCGTTTCAAATGGTGAAAAAGTCGAGCACTGGGAAGCATGGCAGGACTCGGACGTCCCGGAGAAGCACCAGATTCAAGGAATGGGTCCGGTTGAGATGACGGTGAAAAGACTGGATAAAATGGCGACCACCCTCACAGAGATGTTTGGTTATACAGAAGTTAGTCGGAGTGAAAGTGAAGCGATTTTCCAATCAGTCGAAGGAGAAGTTTTTGGAGAGATCGTTGTGAAGGCCATGGATGGTCCATCTGAAAAGCCTGGTCGTGGAAGTGTTCATCATTTAGCGATTCGTGTAAAAAATGATGAAGAGCTTGCGTATTGGGATGAACAGGTGAAGAAAAGAGGCTTTCATTCTTCAGGGATTGTCGATCGTTATTATTTCAAAAGTTTGTATTTCCGCGAATCGAACGGGATTTTGTTTGAAATAGCAACCGATGGACCAGGATTTACTGTTGATGGCAGTGAAGAACATCTAGGAGAGAAACTCGATTTACCGCCATTTTTGGAGGACAGACGTGAGGAAATTGAAAGAAATCTTAAGCCTATTGATGAGTAAATGATATAACAGCTACGATAAGGGGAGTTAAATCATGGGGAGTTGGATTGTTGATCATGTTCATTCCATTGTAGGATTTGAAGTCAAGCATATGATGGTATCACACGTAAGAGGGCTATTTGATTCCTTTCTTGCTGAGATCGATGCTGATGATTTAACGGATCTGACAACGGCAAACATAGTATTCAAGATTGACACGAATAGCATAAACACACGTAACCATATGAGGGATGACCACCTAAAGTCAGCTGACTTTTTCGATGTGAATCGTTTCCCTACCATTGAATTCGATTCGAAGGAAATTAGTAAGAGTGAAAGTGGCCATAAAGTAACAGGTGACTTAACGATCAAGGACACAACAAAACCAGTAACGTTTGATGTTGTTTTTGGTGGAAAAGCGACAGATCCATGGGGAAAGGAAGTTTATGGTTATGTAGCGGAAGCTCTCATCAATCGTGAAGACTTCGGGCTCACTTGGAATGCTGCGCTTGAAACGGGTGGCGTACTGGTCGGTAAAGAAGTAAAGATTAAAGCCGAGTTAGAGATGCATCAGCCAGGTAATGAGTTGCCGAATGCAACCCATGTCAGCGGCAAACCGCATAAGCATGAAAAAACTGTTGAGCAAGCAATCACCCGTACCGATTTCCATCAGATGATTGCCGAGAATATCACGGATATGATTGCAATCATTGATAAAGATGGCACCATTCATTATGCAAGTCCATCGTTTGAATCTATATTGAAAGAAGATTTACATGCGCTTCCAGACCATCATTTTTTCGATAACATTCATCCGGACGATCGGGAAGATGTAACTAATGAAATCATGACAAATGCCAGCCGAACGATAAAAAAAGAAATCAAAAGTGAGTTTAAATTACGACATTCAGATGGTCATTACCTGAATGTAGAGGCAACCATGATAATGATAGAAAAACATTCGTTAGCAAAGGAAGGGAACGAACTCATATTAATTGTCATGAGTGATATAAGTGACCGGAAGAATGCTGAAGAGGCAATCTATCACTTAGCATTTCATGATACATTAACCGATCTTCCTAATCGTCGTTCATTCATGAATCAGCTTCAAAGTGAGATTGTAAATCAGAAATACGCTGACTCCACCTTATCCGTGTTCTTTGTGGATCTCGATAATTTTAAACAAATTAATGACCAATGGGGACATGATATCGGGGATGGCGTTCTGAAAGAGGCGGCTAAACGAATACAATCAGCCATCCGACCGACTGATGTGGCAGGAAGGTTTGGAGGAGATGA
>CALGNY010000172.1 GCA_937958375.1 uncultured Bacillaceae bacterium | reverse complement strand
GGGCCGAATGTCGATGACAGAGCGTCTCAGCGACATTTGAGGAAGATTTTCGGGCCGAATGTCGATGAGAATGCGACTCAGCGACATTTGAAGAAGATTTTCGGGCCGAATGTCGATGACACAGCTTCTCAGCGACATTTGAAGAAGATTTTTGGGCCGAATGTCGATGACACAGCTTCTCAGCGACATTTGAAGAAGATTTTTGGGTCGAATGTCGATGACACAGCGTCTCAGCGACATTTGAGGAAAAATCTTGGGCTGAATGTCGATGACAACACTTGTCAATGCGTTGAGATCGGATTTTTGACTGTTCAACGCACTGAGACGACCTGTCAGTGCGTTGAGATTAATTTTTTGACTTCTCAACGCTGTGAGAAGCCCTCTCAATGCGTTGAAATCGGATTCTTACCGGCTCAACGCAATGACCACGCTCAAAACAAAAAATGCGCGAGTATCCAACTCGCGCCACAAACTATTATTTCGCCAACAACGTCCGATCATTGGCCATTTTCTTCCCTCGAATATCTTGGAAAGCATTCAACAGATCAGGTACGGTCAGTTGATCTTTTTCTTCACCTTCCGCTTCGAAGATAATTTTCCCTTCATCCATCATCCACAATCGATTTCCGAAATCAATCGCTTGTTCCATTTGGTGCGTGACCATGATTGTCGTCAACGAATTTTTTTCGACGAGTTCACGTGTTAATGAAAGAATCAACTCTTGCTTCGATGGATCCAACGCTGCGGTATGCTCATCCAGCAATAAGATTTTCGGTTCGGTAAAGGTTGCCATCAATAGGGACAATGCTTGGCGTTCCCCACCGGACAACAAGCCAACCTTCGTCGTCAACCGATCTTCCAAGCCAATTTCCAAGGCGGCCAAATGCTCTTTGAATTCCTCACGTCGTTTCTTTGTAATGCCTTTAAATAGGCTTCGTTTCTGGGTTCTGCCTAATGAGATCATCATGTTTTCTTCAATCGTCATATTGGGTGCAGTACCAGCCAATGGATTTTGGAAAACACGACCGATCCATTTGGCTCGTTTTTCTTCAGATAACGCCGTCAAGTTCTGATCATTCAAATGAATTTCACCAGCATCCGGAAATAAGGTTCCTGCCAATAAATTGAGCAGTGTTGACTTACCGGCACCGTTACTACCGATGATGGTAACGAAATCCCCTTCCTGCAGTGTTTGGGAAAGATTCGATATCGCTCGCCTTTCATCTGGTGTGTTTGCATAGAATGTTTTATGAATCTGTTTTAGCGTTAGCAACCTGAACCTCTCCCTTCTGTTCCTTTATGGCCAGTGCTTTTTGGGATTTCTTGAATTGTCGCTTCTCACCGTTTTGCTTCACCATATTCGGTACGACCAATGCTGCAACAACGATTAATGCGGTGATCAGTTTCATGTCACTTGCTTCCAAGAAGTCAACACGGAGGGCCATCGCATAAATCGCACGGTAGACGATTGCCCCACAAATGACAGCCAATGTCGTCCGAACAATCGATTTCTTCCCGAATAATACCTCACCGATGATGACCGATGCCAGACCGACGACAATCATTCCGACACCCAAGTTAATGTCCGCAAATCCATTATACTGAACGACCAATGCTCCACTAAGTGCGACAAGTGCGTTTGAAAGTCCAATGCCTAGAATGATATAAATGTTTGTGTTCGCTGAAAAACTACGAACCATCGTTTGGTTATCGCCTGTTGCACGAAGCGCCAGCCCCGTTTCCGTCTGTAAAAAGATATCGAGAATTTTCTTGACGATCAAAACGACAACGAACATCATCACGATGACATAAAAGGTTCGAGGTGCAAAGGCACTCAAACCAAGCCATTCATACGGCGCAAAGAAAATCGCATCCAAGGATAAAAACTCAAACACCCCTTGCAATTGGGAAAATAACGTCGTTTCATTCAATAAGGATAAATTCGACTGGCCCATAATCCGTAAGTTTACGGAATACAGACCAATCATCATAATGATCCCAGCTAAAAGGGGATTGATATTTCCTTTCGTGTGAAGCAATCCCGTGATGCAGCCAACAAAGAAGCCGACGACTGCACCGAATAGTGTCGCAACAATCGGATCCATTCCATTAATGATGGAAATGGCAGCAACACCCCCGCCGGTGACAAAACTACCGTCAACCGTCAGATCGGGAAAGTCCAATATACGAAAGGAAATATAAACGCCTAGGGCCATAATGGCGTATATTAAACCTGTCTCTAATGCTCCATACAATGATGTAATCATGTAAAACGCTCCTTTTTAGCTAGAACCAAAGATTTATTCACCCGAAACGAGTTCAGCTTCTTCTTTCAATTCATCCGACAATTCTACGCCCATTTTCTCTGCAGCCTCTTCATTCACTTGAAGGATCAAGTTTTGTGGATAGGTTGCTGGGATATTACCTGGATCTTCACCGTCTTTCAAGATTTGAACGGCTTTTTCTCCCGCTTCATAACCAATGTCATAATAGTCGAATCCAAATGCTGCCAATCCGCCTCGCTCAACAGAATCATGCTCTGAAACGAAGACTGGAATGGATTCCGAATGACCGACTTGCAATACGGATTCCAACGCACTGACGACCGTGTTATCAGTAATGATTAAGATAGAGTCTGCGTCACCGACTAATGATTCAGCCGCTTGCTTCACCTCAGATGAAGCAGAAATCGTTTTTTCGACGGTTTCCAAACCAATCGCACTTGCTTCTTCATTCACCATTTCAATTTGTGTTTTGGAGTTCTGTTCACTCGCATTGTAGATCAAACCAAGCGATTCATAGCCCATTTCTTGAACGAGCTCGACTGTATTTTTAATCGTGTCCGGATGCATATCAGCCGTTCCGGTCACATTTCCACCTGGATTTTCAAATGATTCAACCAAACTAGCACCAACCGGATCCGTTACGGATGTAAAAACAATCGGAATTTCTTCTGTTTCATTCAACGCACCTTGTGCACTTGGGGTTGAGTTCGCAAAAATCAAGTCCACATCGTTACTGACAAACTTTTCTGCGATCAACTGGTTTGTATTCGTATCCCCTTGTGCCGAGGAGAAATCAAAATGAACTTTCAAATCCGCATCGACCAATGCCTGTTTGAACCCTTCCGTCGCACTATCTAAGGAAGGATGTTCTTCAATTTGTGAAATACCGACAACAAAATCAGCATCGTCTTTACTCACTTCAGCGGCCTCTGCCCCACTAGATTCATCCCCTGAGGAACCACATGCACTGAGTACAATTAAACCAACTACTAAAATCAACCATGTCTGCAATCGTTTCATCTTGTTCTCTCCCTTTTTTACTTTTATACACATATGCTTTTATGTGGTAAAGTAAATTTTGTTTATTGCTAACAAGTATATGCCTCATGAATTCAAAAAGCAACAGGTTTTTCAAAAGTTTTTGAATGAATTCGCTTACATTCAAAAAATCTTTTATCTATGACAAAAGACTTACTTTTTTACTTTGTTTATTTATCGTCTTATCTTAAATACAAAATAAAAACAGAGGGCTCGCCACCCCCTGTTCATCTACTGCTGTAATTGGTGTTTTAAATTGCGTTTAAGAATTTTGCCGGTCGTGTTTTTCGGTAGTTCTTCAATGAAATGAATCTCTTTTGGTTGTTTGTATTTGGCTAGTTTTTCGCTAGCTAATGCGAATAACTCTTCCGCTGTCACGCTATTGTCGTTTGTGACGACATAGGCAATTGGTGCTTCACCGAGGTTCTCATCCGGAGCACCAATCACGGCGACCTCAGATATTTTCTCATGTGCATAAAAAACTTCCTCTACTTCTCTTGGATAAACGTTATAACCACCAACCAGAATCAATTCCTTTTTCCGATCGACGATATAGAAATATCCCTCTTCATCCATTCTCGCCATGTCTCCGGTATATAACCAGCCATCTCTGATTGTCGCTTGTGTTTCTTCAGGCATCTTATAATACCCTTTCATCACATTCGGTCCACGGACAACCAATTCACCAACAGTGCCGGCCGGAACCTCCTCTCCATTTTCATCGACGACTTTGTTTTCGACGTTTGTAATGCTTCGACCGATTGATCCAGCTTTCCGCGGGCGGTCCAATGGGTTAAAGCAAGTGACCGGAGAGGATTCAGACAATCCATATCCTTCTGATAAGCGAATGTTGAATCGCTGTTCGAACTTCTCAAGTAAAGCAACCGGCATCGATGCACCACCTGAGATACAGAATCGGATGCTGGATAAATCTTTTACTTCTTCGTCGGGGTATTGCAATAAGTAGTTATACATCGTCGGCACACCTGCAAAAATGGTAGCTTGATAGTCTTTGATCACCCGAAACACTGCTTCAGGTGAAAATTTAGGCACAATCAATACCGTTCCACCGTTCACTAATGGCGCATTCAATGCAACAGTCAAACAAAAAACATGGAACATCGGCAACGCGGCAACGACCCGATCATGTTCATCGATCGTCAAATATTCCGCCACGTCCCTTGCATTGGAATAAAGATTTCGATGCGTCAGCATGGCTCCTTTCGGCTGACCTGTCGTTCCAGATGTGTAAAGAATAACTGCTGTCTCATCATCTTCCAGTCGCGGACGGTCCAGTTCCATACTCCCGGCTTGAACTAGTTTCTCAAAAGAATGAGTTTTCCCGGCTAATGGGGACTCGCTCAAATCAAGATTCGGGTCAGTCGTCCCAACGATATAATGGTTCACACTCGGTGTTTTCTCATCGAGATGTGCAAATTTCTCCATTAAAATATCTAGCGTAATGACCCCTTTGACGTCTCCGTTATTCAGGATATAACCCATTTCTTCAGCAGTATAGATTGGATTGATCGGGATGACTGTCAAGCCAAGTCGCATGGCCCCATACAATCCGATTACGTAATGAGGTGAATTCCCCACGACCAAACCAATATGGTCCCCTTTTTCATAACCTAATTCTTTCAAGCTGGAAGCAAATTTTGTGACAGAGGCATCCAATGTTTGATACGACGTTTCTTCATCATTAAAAACATAAGCCGTCTTCGATGAATTTTCCTTTGCCGTCAACGTAAGTTGATCACTTAAATTCATTCAGCTCCTCCTCTTCCTTATGTAAATTTTGAATGAATAATCATTCATTTCTGATTCATTATTCTATTATAGTTTATTTGACAAAATTCGGCAAGAAACCCCTTTCATTTTTCTAAAAAAACAAAATAGGCTGACCCCTTTCCAGAGATCAACCCGTTCATTTTATTTTACTGCTAGCTTTTCCCCTGCAGCCAATTGCTGACATTCTTGAAACGCAAAGTGCTTACACCCTTTACACTTTGGATGATCAATAATCGAAATCGCATGATCGATTGCTTGACCAGTGTGTTCAAAGACATTCTCATCCCCAATCTTTTCATATAAGTCGGATGACTGAAGAATTTCTTTGAGATAAGGGCTTATTCCTGTCAACAAGATGGTTCCACCTTGCTTTTGGAAATGGTTCACCACATTCGAGAAATTGGCGATGCCCGTAGCATCCATAAAAGGTACCTTACCCATTCGGAAAATCAATACGTTTGGCCTGTAATGAATCGAGTCCATGACACGTTGTTCAAATACTTGGGCGGCACCGAAAAAGAGTGGTCCTTCGATTGTGTAAATTTCGATTTGTGGACAGTCTCTCGTCGCGTCCACCATGTATGATTCAACCGGCTTATTTTTCAGCGAAGGGTCTGGCAATACTTTCGATACAACGAGTAAGTTACTCATCCGTTTCGCAAATAAGATCAGCGCAAGGATCAGTCCAATCATGACGGCGGTAGTGATTGTCGTGAATACTGTCAATAAGAATGTCACCACCAAAATGAGCGAGTCACTCGTTTTCAATTTCAATAAATGAGCGAAATGGCGGCGGTCACTCATATTCCATGCGACAATCATCAGCACAGGTGCCATACTCGCGAGTGGAATATGTGATGCATACGGAGCGAATAACAGTAAGGTCAATAAGACAAAAACTCCGTGAAATACGCCGGACATTCTTGAGACTGCACCGGTTTTTATATTCGTAGCGGTTCTCGCAATCGCTCCGGTTGCCGGAATTCCTCCAAATAATGGTGTCACAATGTTTGCGATCCCTTGCCCCATTAACTCTCGATTACTATGGTGCTTGCTATTGGTCATTCCATCCGCAACGACGGCAGATAACAAGGATTCAATTCCGCCTAAAGCCGCAATCGTAAAGGCCGGAACAAGTAAGGGCTGTATTCTTTCCCAGGACAAATCCGGGAATTGGAAGTCTGGGAGTGTGCTTGGGATACTTCCAAAGGTGGATCCGATTGTCGGTATTTGATTCGAAAAAAATAACGTTGCTACAATCGTTGATGCAATTAGTCCGACGATCGCTCCAGGAACTTTTGGAAAAAGCTTTGGTGTGATCAAAATAATAATCAGACACAACACAGCAATAAAAACACTTGAAAAGTTCACTAAATGTAAATGATTCCATATTTCACGGATGTTCATTAAGAATTGCGGGTGTTGCTCAATGGAGCTCATCCCTAAAAAATTAGCGATTTGCCCCGTAAAAATGATGACGGCAATCCCCGCGGTAAAACCTACCGTAACCGGTCTGGGCATGAATTTGATCAACGAACCCAATTTAAAAAGCCCCATGAATACTAACATGAAGCCTGCCAATAATCCGGCGATCAAAAGGTCCTCATATCCATAGATCGTCACAATCCCTAAGACAACCGGAACGAAAGCACCTGTTGGTCCTCCGATTTGATATTTGGAACCACCGAAAACAGAAATCAAAATCCCTGCAATGATCGCTGTATAAATACCATATTCGGGTCTCACGCCTGAGGCGGTTGCGAATGCCATTGCCAATGGGATTGCAATCATCCCTACCGTCAACCCGGATATCGTATCCTTCTTCAGGTCAGCGATGGAGTAATTTTTCATCATCGAGTTGTACAAACGGTTCATTTGTTGCTTTTGCCTTCTTTCTCACTTGTGTTTTCGTCCGATTTCATTTCTCCCAACATCGAAATCGTCGTCACAAGATGATTATTGAATATTTCTTTCGCCACATCGAGAAGTTTGACGATGGCTGGGTCCTTCAATGAATAAATCACCTGTTTTCCTTGTTTCGTACCCGAAACGATGTTTTTGTTCCGTAAAACACTTAACTGTTGAGAGACTGCGGAACCTTCACTATTTAAAATCGATTGGATTTCATTCACGCTCTTTTCACCTTCTGCCAACAGCTCCAAAATCCGAATTCGCAGCGGGTGTGCGAGGGCCTTAAAGAAATCTGCCTTAAATTGTTGCAAGTCATCCCACATAAACTCACTCTCCGTTTCACATATTCAAATATTTGAATATGTATATCTATTACTATCATATCATATAATTCATTTTTCTCAATAAAAAAGCTGATCCCATCAATGAGATCAGCTTTTTACGTTTCGATCAGTAGACCAAGGATAGAAAATCCTCTTCTTCGATTTTTCCTAAATAATGCTGGATATCTACGTCTTGAATCGCTTTTTTAATCGACTCACGATCATAACGTGTCCCTTTTAATTTTTCTTGCAGTTCTTCCACTTCCCCGATTCCAAAGAAGTCACCGAAGATCGTCACATCTTCAATCACACCTTTTTTCACTTCCAGTCGGAAGTCATAGGAACCGACACCTTCAATCCGTTTGGTATGCTGAATATTGAACGACGGGGATTTTCCATAATTCCAATCCCAATTTTGGTACCGTTCTTTTGAAATTTGATTGATTTTATCCCAATCTTCCTCCGTCAATTCATAACGTGGGATGTCATCCAGATTGTCGGTATCATAAATATATTTCAATAACACTTCTTGAAATTCTTTGACTGTCAATTTCTCATCCATAAAGTCAGAAATATTGGCGACACGACTACGGATCGATTTGATTCCTTTTGAACGGATTTTTTCAGATTTCACTTTCAATGAGCGAACGACATTTTCAACTTCGGAATTATACATCAGCGTTCCATGCGAGAACATTTTTCCTTTGGTCGAAAACTGTGCATTCCCGGAAATTTTCTTACCGTCAGCAGTCAAGTCATTCCGCCCTGTCAGTTCGGCTGGCACACCAAGTTTATTGAGTGCGTCAACAACCGGCTGGGTGAACTTTTTGAAATTGCTGAAGCTGTCCCCTTCATCTTTTGCCAAGAAACTAAAGTTCAAGTTCCCTTCATCATGATAAACCGCACCTCCTCCAGAGAGTCTGCGGACGACTTGAATGTTGTTTTCTTCAACGAAATCGGTGTTGATTTCCTCAATCGTGTTTTGATTTCTGCCGATAATGATGGAAGGTTTGTTGATATAAAAAAGTAAGTATTGGTCTTCTTCCGTTATGTTCAAGTGCTTGAGTACATACTCTTCAAACGCCAGATTGATTCTCGGATCATTTATGCCATCATTGGCGTCAATGTAATACAACATGGGTTATCACTCCTAAAAGTTTGTCCATCTCTATTGTAAATAATTCAATCGGATTACTCAACTTTACCGAAGCTTAGACCTTCACTGGCTAGCTGAATGTTGCCGTTGTATTGTGCTTGAGCTTCTTTTACCAAATCCTGATGGTCACCAAAGTGAGGTAAGTGGGTCAACCACAATTCACCGACATTGGCTTTGCTCGCTAGTTTCCCTACTTCTTCACTCGTCAGATGCCCAGCTTGTTTTCCATCCATCCCTTGATAAAAACTCGTTTCGGCAACCAGTAGGTCAGCATCCCTCGCAAAATCAACCAACCCTGAAAAATAGGATGTATCTGCAGTATAGACGATTGTCCGTTCGCCGTCCGTCATACGCATGGCATAGCATGGTTTCGGATGTTTTGTTCGCAAAAATGAAAACATCACCTCTCCAATATGCAACTCTCTTCCCTCCTGATACGCTTTACCGATGGTTCCATTGTGTGTCAGTCGCTCAAAGTCTTTCTTATTGTCTTTAGCTGCATAGATCGGTATTTTTGTTTTCGAGTCATTTAAATGTTGTTGCACGAGTAACGCATACTGCAAGGAACCTAGATCCGCAATGTGATCGTGATGGAAATGGGATAACACCACCGCATCAAGATCTTCCAACTCATAATGACGGAATAATCGTGACAGGGCCCCACTGCCTAAATCAATAACGACGTTCTTCTCTTCTGTTTCAAGGACATAACAGGACGTTGCACTCTCTTTTTCAGGATAAGCTCCCCAATACCCAATTACAGTAAATTTCATAGTTCTTTCCTCCTGTTTTATTGTTATGGTACAGTTTTTTATTAACATTTTTGTTTTACTACAGTATACTAGCAGTAACCAATCCAAAAGGAGGCCATCACATGATCGAGTCACCCGTCAAATTCTTTAAAAATCTGCCGAAGAAGCGTTGCCACAGCTGTAAAAAGCCTATTGTTGAGCAAGCAGACTGCTACACGAACAAATGTGAGAAATGTAACACTGTTGTATAATAGTTTTAATGAATGACCACCTATGTATGCTCATTCTATTGTAAACTTAATTCGACTCTGAAATCCAATCCAAACCAATTGTTTGGACTAGTCACACAAACAAAAAGTTAACCATGCTTATAGCACCCACTACCTCCTCAAAAAAAGAAGCTGTATCGATTGATCTTAGCTCAAGACACAATCGAACAGCTTCTTTTTTATTTCATTATTTCGGTTTCTATCTGATTGACGACATCAATGGCTTGGTCCATACAATCAGGTAGACCGACACCACGATAGCTATTTCCAGCGACATAGACGCCTGGTAGATCTTTTCGGAGTGAATCTTCCAGTTGATCCAAACGCTGTGTATGACCCACCGTATATTGTGGCATCGCTTCTTCCCAACGCGTGACGACTTGGAATTGAGGTCGGCCGGAGATCGGAAACACACGATTTAAATCTTTCAAAACGAGATCAACAATTTCTTCATCACTCAATTCAAGAACTTGTTCATCACCAGGTTTTCCGACGTAAGCCCGCATCAGGAGCTGACCCTCTGGAGTTGTGTGTGGCCATTTTTTATGGGTCCACGTACAAGCAGTAATTCGGTAATCATCCTTCCGAGAGACGACGAACCCTGTGCCTTCAGGCAACTCTTTGATTGCTTCTTTCGGAAAAGCCATCGCGACATTGGCGACGGACGTATTTTTTTCGTCCAACAACTCGCCGAAAGCCTCGTGATTAAACAGTTGTTTTGTGACTTGATAAGGTAACGTGGAGACAACATAATCAGCATCCATCGTGTCTCCATCCTCCAGTTTAATCTGATAGCCTTCTGATTGCTGTTTTACTTGTTGTATGGATTTTCCTAGAATAACGTCAGCCGATTTTTCGATTTCTTTATGCAACGCGGTCACCAAAGAACCTAACCCATCTTTCAACGTCAAAAACATCCCTTGCTTCGGTTTGTTTGATTTCGTATTCGTTTGGGTTTCACGAAGTGCTTGAATTAAACTACCATGCTCTTGTTCCATTTGGTAATAATGCGGAAACGTGGCTTGCAGGCTCAATCGATCGATGTCCCCTGCGTAAATCCCCGAAATCAGTGGATGAATCAATTTGTCGACGACTTCATCCCCAACCCGATAACGGAAAAATTCGCCAACAGACAAATCATCACTTGCTTCGATTTTCTCTTTATTCAAGTCCTGCTTCGCTTTTTCTTTTCCTTCGGCTGAAATTAACGTCGACTGATCGAACGTTTCAAAATCAGTCGGAATCCCCATGACTGCACCTTTCGGAATCGGATGCAGCTGGTCTTCAGACAAGATATAAGACTGTCCGGTTGCATTCCGAACCAGTTCATGTTCAAGACCTAGCTCTTCCACGAGATTTTTCGCCGTGACTTTCCGTTCCAAGAAGGAATCCGGACCGCGTTCTATCGTAAAGCCATCCGCTTGGTACGTTTGAATTTTTCCCCCAAGTGACTGCTCTTTTTCAATCAAGATGATGTTGACAGGAAGATCTTTTTTCTTTAAATAATAGGCTGCTGTCAGTCCTGTGATCCCGCCACCTAAAATGGCGACGGTCTTTTTTTGTTCTTCCATGCCTGTCTCTCCTTTTTACAGTTCAGAAACGACTTTAGCGAGTGTAGCGATGAATTTCGGATGTGTATTTGGCATCTCTGGACGGTAATATGCCGCTTGGACATCATCACATACATCTTTACATTCCACATCGTTGTCATAGAGAACTTCCAAGTGGTCGGAAACGAATCCTACCGGTGCATAAACAAATGCTTGGTACCCATGTTCTTCAAAAAGATCTCTTGTCAGATCTTGGACATCCGGTCCCAACCAAGGCTCTGGGGTATTTCCTTCACTTTGCCAGCCGACTGCGTAATTTTCAATTCCTGCTTCCTCAGCAATGAGTCGAGCTGTCTCTTCCAATTGGTCTTTATATGGATCGCCATCCTGAAGAATTTTTTCCGGAAGACTATGTGCAGAAACAACGAGGCATGCATTGTTTCTTTCTTCTTCAGACATTTGTCCGTATGTTTTGTTGATTTGTTCCACCCAATATTCGATGAATCCAGGTTCGTTATACCAATCGACAACGGATTTTAGCTCAATGCCTTGTTTCTCCGCTTCTTCTTTTGCACGACCGTTGTAGGATTTAATGCTGAATGTTGAATAATGTGGAGCAAGCACAATACTGACCGCTTCCTTGATTCCATCATCAGCCATTTGTTTGACGGCATCTTCAATGAAAGGATCGATATGCTTTAACCCTAAATAATATTTGTATTCTACTTCATCTTGTTGTTCATTTAGCTTCGCTTCTAGAGCTTCAGCCTGTTCTGTCGTAATTCGGGCAAGTGGTGAAATTCCACCGATGGCATCGTATCGACTTCTTAGGTCTTCAATCATTTCATCGGTTGGACGTCTGCCATGACGGATATGCGTATAGTAACGCTCCAAATCTTCTTCTTTGTATGGCGTACCGTAGGCCATCACTAATAGTCCGACTGTTTTTTTAGACATCTGAACATCTCCTTTGGTTATTTTTGCGTGTATTCATGCACAAAGCTTGCTAATCGTTTGAGTGTGTCTGGTTGAACTTCAGGGAAAACGCCGTGCCCTAAATTAAAGACATAGCCTCCTGATTGGTTCATGCCTTGGTCAAGAATTTCTTTTGTCCGTTTTTCGATGGTTTCCCAATCTGCTAGTAGAAGGGCAGGGTCTAGGTTCCCCTGTAATGTTTTATTGATTCCCATTTCGCGTGCCTCTTGAATCGACGTTCGCCAGTCCAAGCCGACCGTCGAAATAGGTAATTCATTAAATTCATGCAATAGATGACCTGTGCCAATCCCAAAATAGATGGTCGGAATTCCAGCTTGTTTTAGTTCATTAAAGATTCTTTCCATGACTGGTCGAATAAAAACTCTGTAATCAGACGCATTTACAGCTCCGACCCAAGAGTCAAAAATCTGAATCACTTTTGCGCCTGCTTTGACTTGGGCTTTCGTATACGTAATGATCATATCGCCAAGCTTGTTCATCAGCGCATTCCACATCTCTGGTTCCGCGTACATCATGGCCTTCGTCTTGTTGTATTGTTTTGAAGGTCCTCCTTCGATCATGTAGCTGGCCAATGTAAACGGCGCACCACTGAAACCGATCAAAGGAACAGATAATTTTTCTTGTGTTAAAATGCGAATCGTATCCAAAACATATGGAAGATCTTCTTCCGGGTGGATCTCTTGCAACGATTCAATGTCTTTTAACGTACGGATCGGCTGATCAATCACAGGACCGATACCGGATTTAATTTCAACGTCCACCCCCATTGCTGGCAGTGGTGACATAATATCTTTGTACAAAATGGCAGCATCCGTGTTGTAATTTTGTACGGGAAGCTCGGTGACGTATGCACACAGCTCCGGTTGATGCGTAATTTCAAACAAGGAATATTTCTCTTTTAGCTTACGGTACTCAGGTTGAGATCTCCCAGCCTGACGCATAAACCAAAGCGGCGTATAATCCGTTTGTTCACCTTGGTATGCCTTTAAAATCGTTTCATTGAATGTTGACATGATTTCTCACCTTTCATCTCTTCCACTCTCCATACTCAACTATAAAATAAATAAACTTTTGTGTATAGGAAAACACCATAAATGTCATGAATTTGACGAAATCTAATGCTTATTTCATAGGGCGTTACGAGACTTTCTTATTGTTGAATTGATGGAATTTTGGTTTATTTCTAGTTGGTTCTGATGCTTGTTTGTGCAAATCAAAAGGCTGCGGTTATTGAGCAGCCTTTTTGGGTGATTGAATTTTATTGGTTGTGGGTGTGTTGTTGAACTGAGATAAGATTG
>CALGNY010000171.1 GCA_937958375.1 uncultured Bacillaceae bacterium | reverse complement strand
TTCTTATGGACAAAATTGAGATTCTATTGGAAAATAATACAGCCTATTGGACAGAACATGATTCTATTAGAAAAAATTCCGCGCTATTGGACAACTCCAGACCGGTCGGTGGTAATCGCGTCGTCCTATTGGAAAATTAATTGCGCTATTGGAAATATCGCCTGGTCACTCCATATGTAATCTCAACCAAAAAACGGAGCTCAACTCGAGCTCCGTTTTCTTATTCTACATCCGTAACAAAGATATACCCCATCCCGCGAACGGTTTGAATTCGTTTCGGGTTACTTGGATTTTCTTCTATTTTTCTCCGCAACTTTTTGATATGTGCATCAATTGTTCGGTCCATGATTTCTTGATCGGCAAATGGGTACAGTTGATTGATTAAGTCTTCTCTGGAAAACACGACATTCGGATTTTCCATCAGATAAAAAAGTAGGTTAAATTCGTGTTTCGTTAATTTGAGTTGTCGGTCATACAATAATACTTCGCCTTTTCGTGGCTTGATACACAATCCGTTATGTATCAGCTTCTGGCAGTATTGTCCGGTTCTGCGCAACACGGCTTCAACATGGGCGACCAGTTCTTCTGGATCGAATGGTTTAGCCATATAGTCGTCAGCACCCATACGCAACCCGTTGATCCGATCTTGTGTCGAGGCTTTTGCAGACAAGATGATGATGGAGACCTCATTCCGTTCTTGTTTGCGAATCCACTGAAAAAGTTCTTCACCGGATAATTTCGGCAACACCAAATCCAAGACGATTAAGCAAGGATGTTCTTCCAAAAAAACATCCTTGGCCTCTTCGCCATCTGCAGCCTCTACGACTTGAAAACCTGCCTCCGTCAAATGATCAGAAATCAGTTGACGTGTTAGTTGATCGTCTTCCACGACTAAAATGGTTTGATTCACGGGATTCACCTCAATGCCTATTATACATTGAGATGGCTATTGAATCTGCTCAATTGCTTGGACCATGAAATCATAGTTCATGGCACCACGGATGACATAGGCTGTGCGACCTTCTGAATCAATGATATAAGACGTCGGATAAGCTGTAATTTGGAAGTGGGATGTGACTTCACCTTCATAATCCATCAGCGTTGGAAAAGTCATTCCGAATTCATCCACGAATTCAGCGACCCCTTCTTCACTGTCTTCCGAAGCTGTCATATTGACGGCTAAAATTTCTACATCATATTCTTCATCATCATATAATTGTTGAAAATCAGGGATTTCCGCCCGACACGGTGGACACCACGTCGCCCAAAAGTTCAGGATGACAATCTGGCCACGATAATCGGATAACCGAACTGTTTCGCCATCAATCGTCTGAAGTTGGACATCCGGAGCATACTCACCCTGTTTAATTCCGACACCTGCTTCAGCGTCCATGTCCGGTTCATCCAAGTCGGGATAAATGATCGTTTTATCTTCGTCTCCACTCGCTGTATCATTCGAATCCGATGCAAACGCAAAATCATAAACCGCCCAACCGAGCATGACAACAACTACAGCAAGTAATGCCCATTTTTTCAAATTAACCAGCCTCCTATCCGAGATTTTCTAACCAAGTACCTTCAATCATATCAAGTAAGTAACCTGAGATCTGTGGCAACCATCCGAAGAATAAAACGAGTCCCATCGCAATCATGAATACCGCACCGATTTTCATGATGATTCCACTGTAACGCACAATCCAACGCGTCGAACCTAGGAAAAACGTCAATATGAGGAACGGGATGATAAACCCGATCACATACATCACCGTATAGAAAATGCCTTGACCTGGATGACTCGCTGCCAAAAACAGAATTGAAGCGAAAATAGGTCCGATACACGGCGTCCATCCTGCCGCAAATCCTAGTCCAACAAAGAACGTCCCTAAATATCCCGCCGGTTTTTTACTGAAGTGCATGCGTTTTTCCTTCATTAAAGTTGGAATATTGATCCAACCAGCAATGACGAAGCCCATGAAAATTATGAATACACCGGCTATACGCTGGATCAATAGGCCAGATTCACCGAATAATAGGTTTGACACCCATTGGCCCAAAAACGATGCCCCAGCACCTAGACTGATGAACACAAGTGAAACTCCGAGTAAAAAGAACACGGAGTGACTGAGCAATTTTTTCCGAATGGGTGTTGTTTGTTTCCCTTGTAATTCCTTTACGCTGACTCCGGTTATGTAGGACAAATAAGCCGGAAAAATAGGCAAAACACATGGCGACAGGAAAGATAGCGCACCCGCACCTACTGCCATCAACATGCCTACCAGTAAAAACGTATCTGTTTCAATTCCACCCACTACGAATCCCTCTTTCTGCGTTGAAGCAATAATATCGTAAACGTGACCGCATAAAACACGGTTATAAACCACGGTTTCATCAAATAACCAAATAATGTGACGAACGGCTGTGTCAATGCAAGCACCATCATACCGATCGACCATACTGTCAAAATAAGCATCAAATTATAATGAATCGTAATGTTTTCCCTCAACCAGTAATAGATAACAATCAAGATCCCAGAGAGTACTGTATAGCCTAACGCAAAGCTGTTGTCCTCCCAAATCAATTGGATGAATTCATATAAAAAACTACTGATCAAAAACACTTCGGTAAACGCAATCAAAAGTGGAAGAGCCTCTAATTTCTTACGATACGCTTGGATGGCAATCGTTATGCCACTCAGCAAAACAGCGATGTAAAAAGACTCCGCATTACTAGGATAAGCCAAAACAGCCATCGGGTCACTGAAGAATAGTGACAAGTTCAGTAAAATTTTACCGACCCAAATATAAATCACAAAATTGATGAGCTGTGAAACCAGTTCGTCTAGATGTTTTCTCTTTTGGGCTTTCGGTAATCCACTCATCACATAATAGACAATCAAGCCTAACAAGATCGCTACGACAATAATGGCTATGGAAATGACTTTACTCGTAATAATCATTGACTGGCTCCTCCAATTCAAGCTTATTATATATATCTTATATGAAAGTTTGATGAAAATAGATGAAGATGCTTCAAAGTTAAAGAAAGCCCGGTTTGCAGGATGACTCCTTCGTCATTCTGAACCGGGCTTGCATTTATTCGAGCCTGAGAACGGCAGCTTCGTTTTCACTTTCTTTTTCATTTTTACCTTTCACCAACATCGTATCGCGATCACGGTACAATAAATAACTTGCCAGCGCAACCGCCAAAATATCTGAAATCGGGAAAGCCAACCAAACGCCAATCACGCCGAAGTAATTCGGCAGGATCAAAACAAGTGGGATCAAAATCAAGATTTGCCTTGATAGTGATAAAACTAAGGCCTGCTTTGGTTTTCCCAATGCTTGATACAAACCACCAGCGACGATTTGCACACCGACGACGAAAAAGACAGCAAATAATATGCGCATCGCGGTCGCACCTTCTTCAATAACCTCTTGGTTTGCAGTGAATATTCGCAAGAAAGGCTCCGGAATGGCAACCAAAACAAGGGTAATGGCTGTGGCACAAATCGTAACAACCTTTAATGTCAACCAAATCGTTTCCCGCATCCGCTCAAATTTTTGAGCGCCATAGTTGTACCCGACGATTGGCATCATTCCTTGCATTACCGCCATAATTGGTATCGTAGTAATCATGACGATTCGCTGGATGATTCCATAAATCCCGACGTAAAATTCCGTGCCATGCTGAATGAGCATGGAGTTGACTGAAATGACGAGAATACTTCCAGCGGATTGTTGGATCATTGCCGGCAAACCGACTGACAATGTTTCACGGACCAACGACCATTTTAATTTCAAATTTGAAATAGCGAACCGCAGCGAACTTTTTCCTTTCAAAAAATAATCGAATACCATGAAAAATACAACCGCCTGGGAAATGACAGTCGCAATCGCTGCCCCTTGGACGCCCATATTCAACACGAAAATGAATATCGGGTCCAAAATGATGTTGATTACCGCAGGGACAATCATCATGACCATCGCAAACCGTGCGTTTCCTTCCGCACGAATCAAGTTATTCGCAGCGAATCCAAATGAGAAGAAGAATGTACCGAAGAGAATCGGAAACATATAATCCTTTGCATAACCCAATGTCGATGGTGTCGCACCGAACAAATTCAAAATCGGCTCAAGTGCGAAAAAAGCGACGAACAAGCCAAGTACACTCACAATCAAGTTCAGTGTAATGATATTTCCAAAAACGAGATTCGCTTCTTCACCCTTCTGTGCACCAAGGCGTCTGGAAATGACCGATGCTCCTCCGACACCGAGCGCCGCTGCAACGGCCATCATAATCATCATCAATGGGAAAGCGACCGTCGTTCCAGCCACCGCTTCAATCCCAACCCCGTAGGAAATAAACACCGTATCGACGACATTGTACAATGTCATCACAAACATACCAATTAAAGCAGGAACCGAGAGCCTACGAAGCAACGTCGTAATTTTTTCTGTCCCCAGCATTTCGGTTTGTTGCTTTTGATCCATTTACTTCGCCTCTTCCTGTTCCCTTAATAGATTCGCCTTGATTTTTTTCAACCACGTCATGAGAAGAGCCATTTCCTCCTTGGAAAACCCTTCGATATATTCCATCTCTTTTTTGTCCAAATCATCCCATAAATTCTGATCCAACAGGCGGCCTTTTTCCGTAATGGAAATGATTTTCGCCCGCTTATCAACATCACTATCCGTTTTACTGACCAAATCTTTATTTAATAACGAATCAATAATTCCATTCATCGTCGAACCCTTTATATAAAGATGCTGCTGCAACTCAGCCTGTGACTGATCCCCATACTCAACAAGCATATACAGCACCCTCGATTGCGCCACCGTCAAATCATGAGCAGCCAACTGATCGTTGTACTGATTCTGCAACAAATGCGCGACCATACCAATCTGATAACTTAATTTATCATCTATATTTCGACCCAAAATTACTTACCTCCCTAACTAAAACACAAGATATATCTTATCATTTTGGTGGTTATTGAGCAATATGTTTGTTTATAAGTTTAGCTGGCTAATGAATTATAATTAGATAGCAGTGCTGTTAGGGGGTAAAAATATTGCTTATGAGCGGCGATTTCTAATGTAAGGGGGTTGATTTTCAGATTATGGGCGTCAAATCCTAAAATATGGGGGATGATTTTTTAGTTATGAGCGTAAATTCAAAGAATTGGGTGTGTAATTTCATGATACTCGGGATTCCAGTGTATACACGAACCTACAACATCATCCTTTCACTTTTCTTGTCCTTTTGAGATAATGACCCCAAATGAATTGAGGAGACCTATATGAAGATACCTATTTTATATGAAGACAACCATTTACTAATCGTTGAAAAACCGGTGAATATCCCCGTCCAAGAAGATCAATCGAAGGATCAAGATTTGCTTACTCTTTTAAAGGAAGATATCAAAATCCGTTATAACAAACCCGGGAACGTCTATCTTGGTCTTGTCCATCGTCTGGATCGCCCAGTTGGCGGGGTGATGGTTTTTGCCAAAACATCTAAAGCCGCTTCGCGTTTATCCGATCAATTGCGGCGAAAAGCGATTCAACGAACATACCTCACTGTTGTTCATGGAACAATGGAGAAAAACAGTGGCCGGTTGGAGGATTTCCTTGTAAAAGATCATCGGAAAAATATCGTTCGAACCGTCCATTCAAACCACAAAGACGGTAAGAAAGCCGTGCTTGACTATGAAAATCTCGGTCAAAAGAAAGGGTATTCCTTGCTTTCGGTAACATTGCAAACCGGACGACCGCACCAAATCCGCGTTCAATTATCCAGTCGTGGATACCCGATTTACGGTGATCAAAAGTATGGACAACAAGTCAACAAACCCGGGCAGCAGATTGCACTCTGGTCAAACCACCTGACCCTTGAACATCCAACAAAAAAAGAGCAGATGGAGTTTACCTCCAATCCGCCAGATGAATTTCCGTGGGATTTGTGGTGA
>CALGNY010000170.1 GCA_937958375.1 uncultured Bacillaceae bacterium | reverse complement strand
GGGCACATATTTTTCCGACTTGGGACCATTTATTTCCGCGATGGGCGCATATCTTCACGTCACGGGACCATTTATTTCCGCGATGGGTGCATATATCATCGACTCGGTCACATATATCTGCAGATCGGTCGCATATATCCTCGCCACGGACCATTTATTTCGGCGTAGGGCGCATATTTTTTCGACTTGGGACCATATATTTTCATGAAGAGCGCATATATCCCAGTGCAGGGACCATTTATTCCAACGATGGGCACAAATATCTCCACGGAGGGCACATATCCCTCAAAAAAATTCGCGTATTCACCCTCACTCCCCCACCAACTCAACAAAAAACAGGAGCAATCACCCGCTCCTGTTCACATCACTCACTAATCTCCACATAATCATTCAAAAAATCCACCAGATGTAGTGCTTCCATCTGATCCGACAAGCCAGCTTTCTCGATACCAACCTTCATCTGAAGCAGACAGCCTGGGTTCGAAGTCAGAACAAACCGCGCTTGTGTCTCACGGACATCTTCCATTTTTGACTCTAAAATTCGCATCGACATTTCTGTGTGAATCAAATTGTAAACGCCAGCGGACCCGCAGCATTGATCGGCAGAAGACAACTCAATAAAATCGGCTCCTTCAATCGCTCGCATGATCTCTCTCGGTTCTTCAACCACCCGGCTGACATTTCTCAAATGACAAGAATCTTGATACGTAATGGCGACTTGTTTGTCGTTTTTCAACCGCATCGCTTTCTCCGTCAATCCGAGTTTCTCCATCAGCGTCGCCACATCAATAACCTTCGACGAAAACGCCTTCGCCTGCTCCAATAATTCCGGCTCATCTGCCAGCAAATGATCATACTCAGACAAAAACGCTCCACAACCACCTGCATTATTAACGACAAAATCTACGTCTTCAGCTAAAAATGCTTCGACATTCCGCCGTGCATTTTCCCTGGCCAGTGCTAATTCTCCGCTATGTCCTTGTAGCGCACCACAACACACTTGCCCCTCAGGCACCCACACATCGCACCCCAATTTTTGCAGTAACTGAATAGTGGATTCATTCGTTTTCGAAAACATCGTATCCATCATACAACCTGTGAAAAAAGCCACCTTGGTCGTTTTCCGTGTACTTTGATACGTATGACCCTTTTTGATGTTGCTTTTCTCCAACGCAGGAAGAATCGATTCCATATCTTTCATCATCGATGGGAACACCGACAGAATCCCAGTTTTCCGTGTCAACGCCTGCAGACCAGACTTCTGATAAAATCGGATCACACCCGTCGCTCGTTCCATCGTCTTTTGCTTCCGAAACAACTGCCGGAAAGCCCCGTACCGGACCACTTTCTCTTTGACCGATTTCTTTTTCTCACGCTGAATGACGTTCCGTGCACTCTCCAGCAACGAACCATACTCAACCCCAGCCGGACAAGCCGGTTCACACGCCCGACAGCCTAAACAAAGATCAAGAGACTCCTCGATCGAGTCATCAAAGGGCATCACGCCATCGCGTACCGCCTTCATTAAGGCTATTCTGCCCCGTGGCGACTGGGACTCATCAAAATTTGAATGAATATACGTCGGGCAGGCAGGCAAACAAAATCCACACCGCATACAATCGAGCAATTTTTCTTCCTCGACCTCTTCACGAAACCCATCCGCAATCCGAACGCTCAATTGTGCTTCAGCCATTTTGAACCACCACCCGTTTCCGAGTTGATTTGGCAAACATTTTCCCTGGATTCATAATGTTCATTGGATCAATCGCTTCCTTGATCGCTTTCATGACCGCAATCCCCGAAGCCCCAACTTTCCATTCCAAATACGCGGACTTCATTTCACCGACGCCATGCTCACCCGTAATCGTTCCACCCATTTGAACCGCTGTATCAAAAATTTCCGCAAAGGCCTCTTCGACCCGCTTCATCTCGTCTTCATTTCGCGCATCCGTCACGGCTGTCGGGTGTAAGTTGCCATCCCCTGCATGACCAAATGTATGTATCCTCACATCGTATTTATCCGCAATTCGCGTAATCGCCCGAACCATCGGCGCAATTTCAGACCGAGGCACCGTCGCATCCTCCAACATTGTCGTCGGTGTCAATTGGGCCAAACACGACAAGGCATCCTTACGCGCTCGACGTAAGCCCTCAGCTTCTTTTTCATTATTCGCTTTCGTTACCGCGGTTGCGCCATAGGCTTGGCAGATTTCTAAGACTTTCGCCATGTCAGCCTCCACCACTTCAACCGGACCATCTTGTTCAATCAATAAAATTGCTTCAGCCTCCGTCGGCAAGCCGATATTTTTATAATCCTCAACGACACGAATCGTTCCTTGGTCCATAAATTCAAGCGTGGCAGGAATAATTTTCGCCGCCAAAATTGCCGAAACCGTCTCCGCAGCTTTTTCCAATGAATCAAACACCGCCAGTAAAGTTTCATGATATGGTGGCTTTGGGATCAACTTCAACGTCGCTTCCGTCACGATGCCGAGTGTTCCTTCCGAGCCGACCATCAAGCTCGTCAAATCATACCCAGCCACGTCCTTCGCTAACTTTCCTCCCGTATGAAGAATCTCCCCGTTCGGCAAAACAACCTCCAACGCCAACACATAATCCTTTGTCACACCATATTTCAAGCCGCGCAAACCACCCGAATTCTCGCTAATATTTCCACCGAGTGTCGATATTTTTCCAGAACTCGGATCAGGCGGATAAAACAATCCCTTCGATTCCGCGAATGCATTCATCTCATCCGTGATCACACCCGGCTGGACCGTAATCGTCAAATTCTCCTCATCCAGCTCCAAAATCTGATTCATATGGCGAAACAACAAAACGACACCCCCACTTGTCGGCGTCGT
>CALGNY010000169.1 GCA_937958375.1 uncultured Bacillaceae bacterium | reverse complement strand
GTATGGTTTAGTGCGCCTAAGCCTGAATCAATATATCCAGCTTCGACCATACGCTCAACGTTATCGGTAATTTCAACTGCTTCATCCGTCATCCAAGCGCCCTCTGCCCCTTGGACAATGTCAGCCAATAGCTCATTGCCACCGTAAGCAGCAAATGCTGGATACAGCATACCTCTCGAGAAGTAGTACGGGTGCTGACCGGATGTTACGAATGGGTCGATGCCTTCGTTTTCTTGAACTTCACCCATTGTGCTCATGAAGCTTTCAAAATCCGTTGGCACTTCATAGCCATGTTCCTCGAAACGACCGCGGTCATACCATGTGCCCCAAGCATCAAATACAAGTGGCAGGCTGTATAATTCGCCATCGTACGTCGAAGGCTCTGCGATAAAACTGTCGACTAGCTTCGATCCGTCTTCCAACTCAATTTCACTTGCAAATTCAGTTAGGTTCATCAGCTGGCCATCTTCAACCATCTGCGTTTCACTGGATCCTGCACCATCGATGTACACGACATCAGGTGGATCGCCCGATACCCAACGCGATCTCATTTCTTCGTTGATATTCGGACCGGCATGCTCGATGATTTCAACATCTGGGTATTCCTCTTGGAAGTCCGCAATGACCTCTTTCCACCATGAATCACCATACCCACCGACGAAGTACTGAATTTCTAGCTCGCCGCTGATTGTACCGTCTGAAGATTCAGCATCGTCTTCACTCGTTGAATCTTCCTCGGATGTTTCATCTTCAGCTGCTTCGACATCCTCATCATCGTCGCCAACCGGTGCCTCATCTGGTGCACAGGCAACCACGAACAATAAGAAGAATGCCGCCAAAAGAACTAATAAGTTACGTCCTTTGAATAAATTGTTCAAGTCATTTCCCCCTTTGACTTTGATTAATATAGAAATGCATTCATAGGATTCTATTCATGCATTTTCATACTTCACGTTTACTATTTCGTGCAAGTTCAATGGCATCCCTGACGTAGCCATTTGCCTGGTCAATCACATCTAGCGCTTCCTCATAGGTCACACCACCTTTAATCATGACGATCGCTGGTTTGACTTCGTTGTTGGTGAGCTCCATTACGCGATCGGCTTCTTCATAGGAAACATCGGTGACTTCCATGATGATCCGTCTTGCGCGATTCATTAACTTCACGTTACTGGCATGCACATCGACCATCAGATTTTCATAGACTTTCCCGAGTTTGACCATGACGGTCGTACTGATCATGTTTAGAATCATTTTATGAGCCGTCGCTGCTTTCATTCGGGTGGAGCCCGTCAGAATTTCCGGACCGACCAGAACTTCGATTGGTGTGTCGGCATATTCGCTGATCTTTGAGTTTTCGTTACACGTGAGCGAAACGGTATACGCGCCCGCACTTTTCGCATGTTTCAATGCGCCAATTGGGTATGGTGTCCGTCCGCTTGCAGTAATTCCGACGACGACATCGAGGTTGGTAAGATTTTTTTCTGCGACATCTTTTTTTCCGAGCGATTCATCATCTTCGGATCCTTCAATCGCTTCAAAAAATGCGTCCACACCACCAGCCATCACGGTTTGCACCATTTCAGGCGGTGTCATAAACGTCGGTTGGCATTCGGAAGAGTCGAGAAATCCGAGCCTCCCACTCGTGCCTGCCCCGACATAAATCAGTCGTCCACCTTTTTTCAGGCGCTGATAGACTTGTTCGACCACTTCATTGATCGCCGGCAATACTTTTTCGACAGCATCGTTGATTTTTCGGTCTTCTTTATGAATGAGTTTCAGCATATCATATGTATTTAATTGGTCCATCTGCATACTATTTTCATTTCGTTGTTCCGTCAGTAGGTTCGATAGGTCCATGTGCGTTCTCCTCAGCAATGTAATAAAGCGCTTTCAAATGTTTCAAGAAATATTTGAAAACGTAATGAAAGTTTATCATGGTTAATTTTTTATGTCAACATGATTTTATAATTTTAAAATTAAATTTCACTCGAACGCAAAAAAATCCCCCCGTTATTTTAGTTTTCGGGAGGATTTTCCTATTGCTTACTTAAATCCTGGGTTGACTGGTTCACCGTTTTCCATCAATCTGAAGTGTACTTTTGAAATTTCCTCATCACTGTAGACGTTGCTTCCAGACATACCGATTTGGTCGCCTTGCGCTAACTCGTCCCCTTCACTGACTGTCACTTCTGACAGGCTGGCATACATGGTCATGCGATCGCCTTCGTGTTCCATTTCGACGACTTGCCCAAGGAGGTCATCATCTTTCACACTCGTTACCGTTCCGGTGAGTGATGCGATGACTTCAAATGGTTTACCGTCTGTAGATGTAATGTCGACCCCTTTGCTTTGGTAATACTGATTATTGTAAAAGATAAGTGCGTCCAATTGATCTTCTTCCGATGCATCGGCGTCATAATACTGTGTCATGATATCCGTTCTGTCTCCGAGCATGACTGGCATGACCAGATCTTCTTGCTCAGCGACCACTTCAGCGGCATCTTCCTCACCATGTTCGATGAGATCATTTTGCTCGACGTTCCAGCTGTAGTCCTCGCTACTTTCGTCAGCTGTATCGTCCGCTGCGTTAAACTGATAAATCATGACCCCTGCTAACACGACCGCTACCAACGTAATGTAGAGTGTTGGGTAGAACCAACGTTGACGAGTTAACTTCTTCCACTTGGATTGACGAAGGAATTTTCTTTCCTTATCACTCATTTTCATCACCTCAGCAACCATTCTGAACGGATTTCATGGAATATATACATCCTTTTCCAAAAATTCTTGGTTGGTAGGTGATTTTGGTGGTGGTTGGGTGGGATTCCAGTGCTTATTTGGGGCGATTGCGGACTAATGGGGTGGGATTCTGGATTAATTGATCGCGATTCC
>CALGNY010000168.1 GCA_937958375.1 uncultured Bacillaceae bacterium | reverse complement strand
CAATCCCGCATGCGTCTCCGAGTTGAGGGTGTTGATGATGTTGTCAAGGCACTTCAGCAAGCCGACGACGAGATGAAGAAAGAACTCCGGGACCTTGTGAGTGAAGCTGCTGAGATTGTTTTCCGTGAAGCGGATGCAAGGGTACCGATTGGCCCAACTGGTAGAACGAGGGATTCCCTTCGTATTGAAGTGGGAGAAGACAAACGAGGAAGGTTTTATGCCAACGTGGTGGTAGGCGCTCGTCCGGGTGACACGACTGAGACGAGTGCTTTTTATGTTGTGTTTTATGAACTTGGCACAAGCCGACAACCTTCAAGACCGTTTATGCGGCCGTCGCTGGACAAAAGTAGGCACAAGATTAGACGGCATTTGGTAGAGGGTTTACGTCGGATATTGCTAAAACAGGGAACCAGGGGGTGATGGCATGTTTTCGACAGCTTTACGATCATACTTGCTATCCATACCAGAAATAACAGCGTTGATCGGGACACGCCTTTACCCTGGTTGGATTCCCGAGAATGCTCCCATGCCTTCTGTAGCTTACCTGGAAGTGAGTGGCGTCCGCCATCACGACATTGACGTGGCTTTCCCGCGCTACCAATTTTCTTGTTTCTCCACACGCTATTTGGAAGCAAAAGAAATCGCTGATGAGATTCGGAAGGCTTTGCAACGTTACAAAGGTGATATATCAGGCACACGCGTCATTCAAGGCGTACACGAAGGCACATTTGAGCAATATGAACGTGATACAGGAATTTATCACGTTGCAATAGATTTTAAGATTATTTACAGGGAGTGATCATGTGTTAAGTCTATATGGAAAATTAAAAGAAAACAGCGACGGCGCTCTTTGCGTAGATGACATTCCTGTTCTGGAAATGCTTGCTAAGTACCAGGACAAAGAAGTGTCCATCTCTATTACTGAAATGGATGATATTGAGGAGGTAGATTAATTTGGCAAGGAATATGACAACGGTCCAAAACGCGAATACCATCCGTTTTGGTTCTGCAAAGTTTGAAGTTGGTGAAAGTGAAGATAATCTCGTTGACTTGGGAGCAATGAGAGGCATTGTGTTTGAAGAGACGTGGGACGAGGTTCAAGTTACGAGTGACAACGCCGGAGTAATTAGGGTCGGCATAAACAACCATATGGCAGCTATCGAGGGTGAATTGATGGAAATCAATCTTGAAACGCTGGCTACCATTCGTGGCGGTATAGATAAGATTGAGAATGTTGCTGAAGATCCAGATCAGGGAACAAAAGAAGCGGTAAGGTTACTTTCTGGTGGAATTAGTACGTTCCAGCCAAGGGTTGCGCGAATCACTAACTACGATGATCAAGGCCGGAAGTTTCAAATCACTATTTTCAAAGCGACGCCGGAAAGCGGACTGAACATCACTTTTCCCGAAGCAGATAGTGAAGATCCGGCAATGACACCGATTCGGATGAATGGGACGTTGGATGTAGAACGTGCTCACGGCGAGCAGCTGTTTGAAATCGTCGATGAGCAAGGGGTGGCAGCGAATGGCAGCTAAACAGCCAGAGATTCTTGACTTAGACAAGCTGATTCCTGATCAGCGTATTGTCCGACTGGCAGGAAAGGAGATCGACGTTTCAAAGATTCCGTCTCGGGTGACATTGGAGATTGCCGAAAAATCCGATGTACTTCAATCCGGATCGAATGAAAGTTTTCCGTTGTTGCTGGATATGATTGTTAAAATATGCAAACCATCGCAACCGGACATTACGACAGATTGGTTGGTAGATAATACTAGCCTGGATCAACTGCTTGCGTTGATTGAGTTTGTTTTAAAGCCGATTCAAGAAAGAGCGGATAAGGCCCAGGCAGGAAAAAACGAGGCAAGCCCCAGCCAATAGAGTTGGGGCGTATTTTTGCACAAATGGGATCAATGTATGCATGGGCAACACCGGAATATCTGCTGAACCATATGTCACTAGAGCAGATTCTGATGTACTACGATTACGGCGTGGAATTTGAAGAACAGAGAGCGAACGTCCTAACCCACCGATTAGCGGTGGGTTTTGGTTTTGTAAAGGAAACACCCAAGACACGTGTCCGAGACCGTTATAACGACAAGCCAGACAAGCAAAAGTTTTATGAGCTTTACGGTGACCGCATTAAGCGATCGGAGGGAGGGAAAGACTGACATGGCGCTTTTAGGGAACCTGACCGTTGGGATTATGGGGAATATGGCTGGGCTGTCTGAAACATTCGGCAGAGCCCAAACAGAGGTTCAAAAGTTTGGCAAAAAAATGGAACGAGTGGGCAGGGACATTTCTAGTGTTGGCAGAGATCTTTCCCTTCTCGTCACCGGTCCTATTGTAGCTGTTGGAGGTATATCAGCAAAAGCCGCAAGTGATTTTGAATCGGCATTCGCTGGGGTAAGAAAAACGGTAGATGCTACAGAACCGGAATTTGCCGCTTTAGAGAAAGGTATCCGAGATATGGCAAAAGAAATACCGGTTGCCGCAACTGAGATTGCCGGTGTGGCTGAGGCTGCCGGGCAACTTGGAATAAGAACGGATGCCATTCTCGGTTTTACTGAAACCATGGTGAATCTCGGGGTCGCTACGAACATGACATCTGAGCAAGCGGCGGCATCGTTGGCCCGATTAGCAAATATCACACAAATGCCTCAAGAACAGTTTGATCGGCTTGGTAGCACAGTCGTTGCTCTTGGCAACAACTTGGCCACGACAGAAAGCGAGATTGTAGAGATGGGTCTACGTCTTGCTGGAGCTGGGAATCAGATAGGCTTAACTGAAGCGCAAATACTCAGCTTTGCCGGAGCTTTATCAAGCGTGGGTATCGAAGCAGAGGCCGGGGGAACGGCGTTTTCTCGGGTCATGCTCAATATGAATACTGCTGTTGCTCAAGGCGGAGAGGCGCTCGAAGGTTTCGCGCAGGTGGCCGGTATGTCGACACAAGAGTTTGCTAAAGCGTTCGAAGAAGACGCTGCCGGTGCTATGATCACATTCATCGAAGGTCTTGGACAAATGTCCGAATCAGGTGCAGATGTAGCAACAGTGTTGGATGAACTCGGATTAGGAGAGATTCGTGTTCGTGATGCCTTGATGAGGGCCTCGGGTGCCGGGGATCTTTTCCGTGAATCGCTTGAGCTAGGGTCGCAGGCTTGGGAAGAAAACACGGCGTTGACGAACGAGGCTGCTGAACGGTACAAGACATTTGAAAGTCGGCTACAACTATTCAAAAACCAGCTCATGGACGTGGCGATTACCTTGGGAGGTCCGATACTGGATGCGTTGAGCTCGGCAATGGAAGCTGCGCAGCCGTTTATAGATATGTTGGCAAAGGTAGCAGAATGGTTCGCTGATCTTAACCCAACTATCCAAATGGTTGCTATTGCTTTGGCTGGATTCGCGGCAGCAATCGGACCAATTTTGATTGTACTAGGTATGATTGTACAGTCCGTTGGAGCTCTTGCTCCTGTTTTCGCTAGTCTAGCAGGCCCGGTTGGTATAGCAATTGGAGCTATCGCAGGACTTATTGCTATTGGAGTTGCTCTCTGGCAGAATTGGGACACCATTAAAGAGAAGATGCAGCCGATTTTTGAGGCGTTCACGCCAATGATTGAAACGCTCAGGGAATCATTTCAAACCTTGATGGATTCCCTAGGCCCGATCTGGGAGAGTTTGAAACAACTTTTTGAAAGCCTTATGCCCATTCTACAGGCGTTAGGTATGATAATCGGTGGTGTAGTGGTAACGGCACTTGGAGTACTCCTCTCATTATTCTCAGGTTTAGTTGCGGCTATTGGACCCATCGTGAATGCATTCATTAACCTACTTGATGTCGTTGTTAACGTGGTGAATGCTATTTTAGCTTTGCTGCAGGGTGACTGGCAACTGGCACTGGACTTTTGGAACCAAGCGACTGAATCGGCTATCGAATTTTTTAAAAACCTATGGGATGGCGTCGTAAATTTCTTTTCCACGTTCATTCAGTCAATCATCGACTTTTTCACAAACCTGTACAACACACTTGTCGGAAATAGCATAATTCCCGACATGGTGAATGCGATCATCGAATGGTTTACCAATATGGGCACCTGGGCCAAAGAGAAAGTTCTCGAAATGATCGCTGCCGTGATCCAGTTTTTCGTCGACATGAAAGATCGAGCAGTTCAACGCGTGCAGGATATGGTACAGGGTGCACGGGATAAATTCGAAGAAATGAAGAAAGCGGCTTCTAACAAAGTTAAAGAGATGTTTACAGCTGTTCGCAATAAATTCAATGAAATGCGTGAAGCTGTTCAGGAACGCATGCAGAAAATACGAGATAAAATTGAAGAACTATGGGGGAAAGCTCAAGACTTTCTCGCAAACATTGATCTCAAACAGATCGGGAAAGACATCATTCAAGGTTTAATCAACGGAATTGGCAGTATGGGATCGGCATTGTGGAATAAAGCAACCGAATTGGCCAACAACGCCAAAGATGCTATTAAGCGTGCGTTAGGCGTCGCCTCACCTGCTAAAGAGTTGATCAGAATCGGTATTTTTACTGGAGAAGGGTTTGTGCTTGGGATAGACCGCATGATCTCTAATATTAAGAAAAAAGCGCAGGAGATGGCAGAGGCGGCCATTCCGGATAT
>CALGNY010000167.1 GCA_937958375.1 uncultured Bacillaceae bacterium | reverse complement strand
TCAAATGTCGATGAGAGGGGTTGTCATCGACATTCGTACTTGATTTTTGCTTCAAATGTCGATGAGAGGGGTTGTCATCGACATTCGCACCTGATTTTTGCCTCAAATGTCGATGAGACGACTTGTTACCGACATTCGTGCTTAATTTTTGCCTCAAATGTCTCTGAGATAGTTTTTTGTATCAGAATACGCTTCGTAAAAAAGTTGATAAAGAGAAAAAAGAGTTAGTGAACAGAATGGAGAACGATGACATGAAGAAATCTTTGGCAACGATGGGTTTGCTATTTTTATTGTTATTTTTGGTTGCATGTGGGGATGCGGCGGAGGAAGACGCTTCAAGTGCGGAGTCGGTTGAAGAGGAAGAAGTCGATGAAGCGGAGTCGGATGAGTCGGATGCCGATTCGGAGGATGATGCGTCAGAAGAGGATGTTTCGGAGGATGTAGAAGAGGCATCAGCTGACCAAATAGACTCGGATCAACCGAGTGATGAATCACCTGGAATCGGAGGTACAACCCAGAAGTCGGTCAATGCGCCGGATTTAACGCTACAGGTACAAAATGTTGATGCCGAAGCTGGTGTCACGGTTGAAAACAATGAGATTTATCGCCAGTTAAATCAATCGGTCCGAGCTGAACCGAAAGCGGGGTATCCGAATGATTTTACCATTTATCCACACGATATCGTATATCATCAAGATGGAAGTAGCTCTGTCCTTTTTCTCGCGGTCAATCGCTTGGATACACCCGTGAAAAATATTTATTTGGAAATTTCACTTGGCAATAGGGAAACCGGTGAATATATCTATGAATCGGCTGAAGTCATGCTCGATGAGGAGCAAGTCGGTACCATCGAAACGGATAGTGCGATGCCATTTTTGGTTGATATATCTCCTGAAGATGAGGAAATCTTTTTTGGGTTGACAGAGACCACGGCAGATGTGCAGATCAATGATTATGATTTTGAAATAATCGAAGAATAAGCTTAGAGCTGAAGGTGCTAATAGAGGCACCTTTTTATGTTGAATTACGGGAGGTAATTGACTATGGACCCACATAAGGAAGGCAGATGGAAAGAGTTATTTGAGATGTTTGAGAAATCCTTGACACTATTGGAAACCTATATCGATGAAGAGCAATCAAATGTATTGGAAATCGCAGGGCTGATCCATTTTCATGAAATGTGCTTGGAACACGCCCGAAAAACGTTGATTGCCTATTTGGATGCGAAAGGTGTTTCAGTCAGTACATCGAGACAAGCTGTGAAAGAGAGCGCCAAGCATCTGGTCATCTCAAATGAAAGCCAGTGGCACAGAGCTTTCAATCGAAAAAATCTCGTGCATTTTTTGTTCACGGAAAAAGTGAAGAAAGAACTACTGGCGGATATCCAACAGACGTATTATCCAATGTATAAGGAATTTCAACGTACATTGAGCGAGCTTTAAGATTTTGTAGAAAAATTGAGAGGAGCCCGCTGCCTTGTCGGTAATTAGGTGAGTTAATCGAAGCAACTGGAACTCCTCAATGATTTGACAGCAAATAACTGCGATTTATTCGAAGCAAACGGAGCTCCCCACAAAATTGATACTCATTAACGATTGCCAGCCTTTCAAATTATGGCTTCAACACAACTTTAATGCAGTCATCTTCTTTCTTGTCGAAAATTTTATAGGCGTGCTCAGCTTCCGTCAAATCTAGCTTGTGCGTAATGATGTCTGTCGGATCGAATTCTTCATTCTGAATCATGTCGTATAATTTCGGCATGTAGTGAATGACTGGGGCTTGACCCGCTTTTACGGTGATGTTTTTACTGAAAATCGAATGTAACGGATATAAGGTTGCTGGTGCGCCGTAAACGCCAACAAGCTGAATCGTGCCAAATTTCCTGACTGTATGGGCAGCCGTAATGATTGGCTGAATGGTTCCGACTTGCCCGGTTACAATCTTTGCTCGTTCCTTGAAGGTTTTGTCCCCATCCATCCCGACACAGTCGATGACGACATCTGCTCCACCCTTTGTGATTTCTTTCAGGTGGCCTTCAATATCATCATATTCTTTAAAATTAAATGTTTCTACTCGATTCGTTTTCTTGGCATGGGCGAGTCGATAGTCCACGTGATCAACGGCAATCACGCGGCTGGCTCCTTTCATCCACGCAAATTTTTGGGCCATCAAACCAATTGGTCCAGAGCCAAGGATGATAACGCGGTCTCCTTCTTTGACGCCAGCACTTTCAACGCCCCAATAAGCTGTAGGAATGACATCTGAGATAAATAAGAGACTTTCCTCATCCATTTCATTGTCTTCAGGTACCAAAAAGGAAGAAAAGTCAGCGTAAGGAACGCGTAAATATTCCGCTTGACCTCCTGCATAATCACCGAACATTTCTGAATAACCGAAGTAAGCACCCGAGTCTTTATGTGGGTTGGAGTTGTCGCATTGACTCTCCATTTGATTTTGACAGTAAAAACATTCCCCGCAACTGACATTGAAAGGGATGACGACTCGATCGCCTTTCTTCCGTTTTTGAACGGCTGGTCCGACTTCTTCAACGATTCCCATAGGTTCATGTCCGATGATATAGTCCTTACGTAATGGGATTGAACCGTGATATAAGTGTAAGTCCGATCCGCATATTGCCGTCGAAGTGATTTTGACAATCATATCGGTGTCCTTTTCGATCTTTGGTGCGTCAACTTCTTTGACTTCAACTTTTTTAATTCCTTGACTCGTTATAGCTTTCATCAAATCGCCCCTCTATGCTGTT
>CALGNY010000166.1 GCA_937958375.1 uncultured Bacillaceae bacterium | reverse complement strand
CTATTTACTTAACAACAATCCCATCGAAATATAAATCCTCTATCTCCACATCATCTTCCACTTCGATTTTTCCTTCATACAGTTTGTTTCCATCCGCTTGATCAAATACAAATAAGTGAAATTCATCGTCAATGCGTTGGATGCCATATAAATTCCCGTCAAACATCAGAGTTGGGTAAAATGGTTCTCCCCCTGCCTCTAAAGTAAGGTCCTCAACAAACTGTTCTTCGTGTAAGTTGTAAACTTTCATGTTATGCTGACTCCCGGTTTCTTCATAGAAATATAAGTTGGTGCCATCGAATGCATCGACAGTCCGGTTGCCAAAGGGTTCGGGGATTTCCAGCTTCTTCAGATCCCGAGCGGCCAGATCGTAAGCATATAATCCTGCGGGTCCTTCCTCAGGATAATCAACATTCTCATTCCATTGATGGGTCTGTTGCCGGAAAACGACGAATTCATTCGCTTCCCAAGAAACTGAGTCACCAAGAATCGTCAAGTCTACATCAATCCCATCCTCTAACTCTTTGCCATCGCCCGAAAGAATGACGCGGTGTCCGATCATTTCCTCATTAGTCGGATTAATTTCCAACACATGGACTTCTGGGTAGGACCGCTCCATGCCATTCGCCCAAGCCTGTGTGAATATCTGAATAAGACCGTCATTCATCTGCACATCAAGAATACGCATGTAGTCATAAGAATTTACAGGAAACGATACCTCTGTGTTGAATTCTTCCTCCGTTTCCTTATCAAGAAACGATGCTGTCAATTTATAGTCTTGATTGACACTTCGATAAAGATCTTCACTCACGACCACCAAATGATCGTCATCTTCATAAATATTGTCATGATAAACTTCTTTACCTCTCATAAAGCTGCGGTATTCCTTCTCCAACCGCTTCTTCGTTGTTTGATAGATCCCATCCATTCGCTCTAAGAAGTTTAAGTCATTATGAAACGTCGCACCCGACTCATCTAATACGAATGACATATAATTAAATCCCGAATTATACCCCCCTTGAATGAGGATACGATCCAACATCGATTCATCACCAGAAACCGTCTCAATGGTGATTTCCGGATTTGCACTTTGGGCACTGATCGAATAAACATAATACGTCCCAAAACTGCCTATGATTAACGCCAAAACAATTATCGTTTTCATATATTTTTTCATTTATGGATTCCCCCTCACACCCGGATTTTCTGATCCAACAATCGCTTACTCATCCAAATCGACAAGAATAACAAAGCAAGACCGACAGCGATGGTAAGCAATGCGAGTTCCCAGTTATAGAAGTACCGGTTCAAAATAAATTCATTGATTAAAATCGGCGATAACATAAGTATCAAGCTCATTCCAACATAACCTAAGCCAAGCACGATCCCTTTCAACCGATAACTTCGTTCAAATAAAATGGCCGTGAACAAAACGGAAACGAGCAAAATACCAGCCCCATACAAGATAAAAAACATATCCAAATTCGATGGTGCAATGATACTTAAAAAGTAATCCGTTCCTAAAATATAGGTAACAGGCATTTCGAAAAGCAATTCTTCAGGAATTTGCTGCTTCATCACGAACATCTCAATATGCATGATGATTAATTGAAAAGCTACCAAACTCAATGTCGCAATAAAAATGGTCGCCAACTTCGCAAAAAAGATATTGATCCGTTCAGTCGGAAGCATCAGCAACCGATAGACGAACGTATTTTTTCCAAACCAATCGCGATACCAAATCAGAAAAATATAAAAGAGTATCCCACCAATTCCAATGAAAATCGGTCCGAAAAACAATAAACTGTTCGTTACGTTGCTGAAGCTAAAATATCCATAACGATCCAATATCTGTCGATAAGTATACCCTTCATTTCGTTGCAGATTCTCGACGTTACTCATATATTTTGCTGTTTCAAAAAAGACACCGATCAACTGTACGACAAAGGTGAATATCATCAAAATGAAGATTAACCTTGCCACGCGGTTCCATTCAAAATTCATCAGCTTCACGAAATTCTTCACTGGAAATACACCTCCCGCAATACGTCAATAACGGACTTCCCTTCGTTTTCACGGACTTCTTCAGTCATAAATTCTTTTTGAATCTGACCGTCATTCAGCAAAACGACCTTATCAATCAAATGCTCGATATCGCTAATTTCATGGGTCGTAATCAACACGCCCCGATCTTCAATCAAATGACTCGTAAACACTTCAGCAATCTGTTCCCGACTGAAAATATCGATTCCGGAAAACGGCTCATCCATCAATATGTAATCCGCGTCAACAGCCAAGCCGAGCATCAGATTTACCTTCGCTGTGTTTCCTTTGGATAAACTCGATATTTTGTCCGCTCGATTTAATTTGAAAAAAGACAACATTTCATCGGCCCGTTTTTGGTTCCAATTTTGATAGAAATCATTCATGAAATCCATCGCCTGATCGATCGTAAAATTCGGCAGCATAATCGTTGCATCCGGAATAAACACGATTTTTTCAAAGGTATCCTTTGTGACTTCCTTACCGTCTACCAAAATTTCACCATCCTGAATCGGTGTTAACCTCATGATTGCATTCATAATTGTTGTTTTTCCCATGCCATTCACACCGATCAGACACGTAATCTGCCCTTTTTCAGCTGTAAAACTAACGCCATCCAATACCGTCTTCCGGCCAAATCGCTTGATGATCTCTTTCACTTCTATCATCGTTCACCCTCCTCTTCTCCATACCGCTTCTCGATTAGCTTCTTCGCATCCTCAAGCGGGACATTGATTGATTTGATAGAATCCACGAACTGAGTGACTGCTTCATCAATCAACTCATTCCGAACTTTTGCCAAAACAGCCTGATCATGTGTCACTTGACTAGGCTGATTCTTCTCCGTCTTAATCAAACCCTCTTCCTCCATTTCTTTATACGCCCGCTGAGCCGTATTCGGATTGATTTTCATTTGATTCGCAAGCTCACGTCTCGATGGAATCACATCGCCAGATTGCAAAAAACCTCTAGCAATCCGCATTTTGAAATAGTGAACCACCTGAACATATACGGGATCTCGATTGTTGAATTGAATAGCCATATTTTCTTGCTCACACCCCATTCCTACAGGTCTCCTAAGTGTATTAACCACTTAATACACGATGGGTAAAAAAATGCACAGCCATTTTGATGACGGTTCGGTCAAACCGTTAATCAGTGTATTAACCCCTTAGTACATGTGCTATGTGTATTATATGCTTAGTACACTTCGCCCGTCAATCCTTTTTTTAAAAAAACTTCTCCTATGATAGAATACTTGAGAAAGGAAGGTTAAAAATGAAACTCGTATCCTGGAACGTCAATGGTCTTCGGGCCGCGATCCGCAAAGGCTTCTTAGACTATTTTCATGAAATAGACGCAGACTTTTTTGCGGTCCAAGAAATTAAATTACAAGAAGGACAAATCGACCTTGAATTAGACGGTTACTATCAATATTGGAACTATGCCGAACGGAAAGGTTATGCCGGCACAGCCGTTTTTACCAAACACCAGCCACTCAACGCTTATTATAATTTCGATCATGAAACCGTTCATCCAGAAGGTCGACTCATCACACTCGAATACGAAAACTTTTATTATGTGACGGTCTACACACCCAATTCACAACGCACGCTAGAACGGTTGCCGCTTCGACTCGAATGGGAAGATCAATTTTTGGAGTACATAAAAGCATTGGATGAAAAGAAATCGGTGATCTTATGTGGTGACTTGAATGTCGCCCACCAAGAAATTGACTTACGCAACCACAAAACCAACCATGGAAATTCAGGCTTCACAAAAGAAGAACGTGGAAAAATGACCCGATTGCTCGACAGCGGATTCACGGACACACTTCGTTATTTTTACCCGCGAGAAGAAGGACTCTATACGTGGTGGTCCTATATGAAAACGGTACGTGAGCGAAATATCGGCTGGCGGATCGACTATTATATCGTGTCTGACCGTCTGCGTGGAAATTTAAAAGCAGCCAATGTGCACGCCGATATTTACGGTAGTGACCATTGTCCGATTTTCTTGGAAATAGAAAGCTTAATAGATGTAGAAATCCAACACAATTGATAAAGTAGAATCAAAATAGTTCATGAAAGAGGTTTTTTCAATGACATATCCTTCAAGAGTCATAACCATTGCAGGCTCTGCCGCTGGGGGCAGTGCAGGTATTCAAGCTGATTTGAAAACATTTCAAGAGTTAGACGTATACGGAATGAGTGTCGTCACGGCAATCGTTGGAAGGCACCCAACCACCAATAAAAATGTCCATGCCATCGATTCAGAAGCCATTGAAGCACAATTCGCAACGGCGATGAAGCAAGTCGGAGCAGATGGCCTTAAGACGGGGATGTTATTTTCTAAAGAAATCATCGAATTGGTCGCATCTTTAATCGGATCGTCGAATATTCCCAATGCGGTGGTCGATCCGGTCATGGTCGGAAAATTAGATTCCAAATTACTGAAAGATGATGCCATAGATGCGTTAATGCAAACCTTAATCCCAAAAGCGACCATCATCACACCCAATATTCCAGAAGCATCTGTATTGCTGGATGACCGACCAATCACTTCAGTCGACGAAATGAAAAAAGCAGCCATCGATTTATTTGAACTCGGCGCAAAAAACATCCTCGTCAAAGGAGGACGCTTAGAAGGGCCTGCGGTTGACGTGTTATTTGATGGTACGAACTTAACAACATTAGAAGCACCCCGAATCGACACCGTCAACACCAGTGGAGCAGGATGTTCCTACTCTGCTGCCATTGCAGCCCATCTTGCCAAAGGAAAGTCCGTAAACGACGCCGTCCAAGAGGCCAAACAATTCATAACGACAGCGATCGAACATGGATTTACGTACACAGATGCCGTTGGACCGACCTATCATGCGGCCGAGCGGAAGTATGGGGTTGCTCATGACATTCAAGTGACTCAAACTAAAATTAACTAACTACTAAAAAAACAGTGGATAAAGTAACCGCCCGGTTTCTTCATCCACTGTTTTAATATTATTTCTATTGATCTTCCTTCGTCGGCCCCATCACACCAGGCACTTTCAAGCCAGCCTGACGTAATAATACCGTCATTTGACCACGGTGATGAATATTATGTTGAATCAATGTACTCAACACTTTTCCTCGAGGCATTGTCTGTCCCAATGCTTCCACCTCAACCAACATTTCATCGTCAGACAAGCCTTCGACGCCCTGTTGAATTTGATCTGTTACTTTCTTATATACCCGAGCAATCTCACTCGCTTCTTTCGGAACAGTGGTCGGATCATCTACCGTATCCACGTCAAGTCCAATCTGTTTACCAAACATACCCGTAACAACCACCATATGCCATGCTAGCCACCCAAGTGTGTTGTGACCTTCAACAATCGCTTGGTCCAACTTATCGTCGGTCAACGCGTTATAAACCTGTAGTGTTCCATTCGAATAA
>CALGNY010000165.1 GCA_937958375.1 uncultured Bacillaceae bacterium | reverse complement strand
GTTTTTTGTCTGCCACCCTTGTATTCCTTATAGGTTTCATGACGAAAAGTCGTTTTCCCGGCATCAAATGCAACGAGAACATGATCTGGATTTTTATCTTCCAAAATTTTAAGCAACATGGTTGTAAAACCGTAAACCGCATTCGTATGGACGCCTTGATCGTTGCTTAATAAAGGCAATGCAAAGAAAGCGCGATACAACACACTATTCCCATCAATCAAAACTACCTTATCAGACATTCAAACACCTCATTCAATCTATTCATTATTCGTCTTTCGTAGGTAATCGGACCGTAATAGTCGTTCCTTCATCCGGCGTACTGTCTATATCAATACTGCCGTCATGGACTTCGACGATATGCTTGACGATCGACAAGCCCAGACCTGTTCCACCCGACAATCGGCTTCGTGCCTGGTCAACACGGTAAAAGCGCTCGAAAATCCGGTGTAATTCCTCTTCTGGAATGCCGATTCCCGTATCTTTAATTTGCATGACAATCTCTTCGTCAGATTCCGTCACGTTCCATTCAATCTCGCCATACTCGTCGGTATATTGGACAGCATTCGTAAATAAATTCATGACTAACTGATACCAACGATAATAATCTGCATAGACCATCAATTCGGGAGGAACGTTCATGATCGCAGTGATCTTCTTTGCGTTCAGCTGATCCTCTACGACTTGATAAACTTCATCCATCAACATTTTCAGCCGAAACTCTGTTTTTTGCAATTCAAATGAATCTTTTTCGATCAACGCCAAATCAAGTAAATCCTCCACCAAGCTGTTCAATCGTTTACTCTCTTTTTCGATGATCTTCAAAAACTCTTTTTCTTTCTTTTCATCAACGTCTTGGTACAGTAAGGTTTCAGCAAATCCTTGCATTGATGTCAATGGCGTTCTTAGCTCATGAGATACATTCGCGACGAAATCTTTCCGGACATTTTCAACCTGTTTGATCTCGGTAATGTCATGGGCAACAATCACAATTCCTTTCCATGTTCCATCCGCGTTTTTGATTGGCGCCACATGGACATCCAAATATAGACCATCTTTTTTGATGGTTGCATGCCTTTTTTCCTCATTGAAAATGGCCTCTTGGATTAAATCATTCACTTCTTCATGGTCGATGACGTCGTAATAAACACGATCGACAATCGGTGTTTCCTTAATGGAAAAATAGTTTATAAAAGAATCGTTGATCAAGCGGGTAATCCCTTTTTCATTCACCAAAAGAATACCACTGACCATATTATTGACCACCGTTTTCAAACGGCTATTCTGGTTTTCATATTTTCCGGTAATGTACTTCAGGTTTCTCGCTAATCGGTTGATCGACTGGCCAAGCTCCGATGCGATCCCATAAGGCGCATCCATGACGCGTGCATGATAATCCCCTTCCACCAACCGTTCTGCCGTATCCGTTGCATTTCGGATCGGTTGGACATAACTATCATACATTCGATTTCCAAAGCTCCATAAAAAGGCAATGATCAATAATGCTAACAATCCGACAATCCACCAAATGGTCCATTGCAATTGTTCGATCGGCAATGGGTCCGACACGGCAATCAACGTTTCTTCTGTCGTGAATTCATACGGATAAATCAATCGCTCATTATGAAGTGTATATTCTTCCGATCTGGAAAGATTTTGGACAGTTTGAAGTAGTTCCTCATTTTGATTACCGAGCGTGGACACTTCCCGGTCATCAATCGAGTAATATAAGTCCAACTGAAAATAATTCGCATAATACTCCAGGTCTTCCTCCGTCAACGTACCCGATTGGGCCTGTTCTTCCAATTGATCGGAAATAAAATGGGTATCATGTGATAACTGCTGCTCAAATGATTCTACCATATAATGCTTGGCAATCTGATTAAACAAAAATCCAAGCACGACAAAAAAAGCAACGATTAAAATGACATATAGGATTAGCGTTCGATTTCGAGTTCCGAACATAAATTACCCCTCAATCTTGTAACCGATCCCTCGTACTGTTTTGATTAAAGAGGGTTGTTTCGGGTCCAATTCTAGTTTTTCACGCAAATGACTAATATGAACGTCAACGATTCTTGTATCCCCTATAAATTCAAAATCCCAAACATCCTTCAATAGTTCAGTTCGTGGGACGGGTTTGTTTTTTCGAGTAGCCAAATAAAGCAGCAAATCAAATTCTTTTTTGGTAAATTCAATCAGCTCGTCATCCTTAAACACTTCGTATGTCTCTGGGTTAATGGTGACATGTGCGATTTTAATTTCTTCATCTGCTGGTGGGTTCACACGGCGCAGGACGACTTTTACACGTGTCACCAATTCTTTCGGACTAAATGGCTTTGTCATATAATCATCGGCACCATACTCAAGTCCCGTTATCATATCCTGTTCCGCCCGCTTTGCCGTCAACATGATGATTGGCGTATGTATCCCTTCTTGGCGTAACCGTTGACATATTTCCATTCCATTTAAGTTTGGAAGCATCAAGTCCAAAACGATCAGCTCGAAATCTTGGCTTTTGGCAGCTTCGTAAGCTTCCAGACCATCATGGTAAACGGTCGTTTCGTATCCCGCTTGCTCTAAATTATATTGAATCAATGTAGTAATCGATTCCTCGTCATCCACAATCAAAATCCGACCGCCCATCTCGTCATCCCCTATCTACTTTTATGTTTATCATATCGGTAATTATGATATTTGAAAAGTGAAAAGAGTCTAGCGAGCGTGGTCATAGAGCTGATGAAAGAAGGGCGAGCGAAACATCTGGTTGGATGCTTCGCTCGTTTCAAAAAATTATGAGGAGCCAAATAATTGATTTGCAGCTTGCTCAAGATCCGTAGTCGGTGCTTGGCAGGAGAAGTTCTCACAGATATAGACCGTCGCTTGTTCATCAACTTTCCGGTACTCTTTTGCGAATGGGGCCGCCTCTGCCAACTGTTCGCCGGATGCACTGCTCAGGAAGACGACATTCGGCGTAAACGTTTCATGCGCTCGTTTCACAAAGGTTCGATAGGATGGTTCTTCACCTGAACCCAATAGCACAACTTCTTTAGATGGGAATTCAGTCATCAGTATAGCTTTTAAGAAAAAAGGTGTACTGTATGGATGTTGTTTGACGATCGGGTAAAATACATCATACATCGATTCTAATTTTTCGCTGTATTGCACCTCACCCGTCAATGATGCCAGTTTTGCAAGACATACAGCGGCAACACTATTCCCGGACGGTGTTGCCCCTTCTTGAATTTCTTTTTCGCGATCGATCAACGACTCAGCATCGTCGCCGTTAAAGAAAAATCCGCCGTGATCGTCATCCCAAAAGAGATCAATCAAGTCATCCATCCATGACGTTGCTTTGTTCAAATAGGATAAATCAAAATTCACTTCATACAGTTCAAGGGCTGATAAAATCAAGTAGGCATAATCATCTAAGTATGCTTGATACTTCACTTCGCCATCACGATATCTCGCCATCAGTCTACCATCCACGAACATCCGTGATTCAATAAACTCAAATGCTTGTTTCGCCATTTTCGTATAGTCTGCTTGCCCAAATGCTTGCGCAGCTTTAGCCAGCCCAGCGATCATCATGGCATTCCACGAGGTCAGTACTTTGTCGTCGACATGTGGATAGACACGTTTTTCGCGTTCTTCCAATAAGAATTGCCGGGCTTGTTCGAGTCGGCTTTCCAATCGTTCTACGGAAATCCGATGGCGACTTGCTACTTTTTCAAAATCCGAACCAATCCTATTCGGTATATTCGCACCTTCAAAATTCCCCGTTGGTGTCAGCTGATATGCATCTGCGTATAACTCACCAAGCTCTTCACCCAACAATTCATGGACTTCATCATACGTCCAGACATAATACTTCCCTTCAACACCCTCTGAATCCGCATCGATACCAGAGTAAAACGCTCCATATTCACCGGTCATTTCCCGGTTGACAAACGTGATGATTTGCTCACTGATTTCCCGGTAAAATGGTTTTTTCGTCAGCTGGTAGGCTTCCGTATAAGCCATGAGCAATAACGCCTGATCATAAAGCATTTTTTCAAAATGTGGCACTAACCATTTTTCATCGGTCGAATAGCGTGTAAATCCATACCCTATATGGTCCCATAAACCACCACTGGCCATCGCATCAAGCGTATCTTCAGCCATTTGCAGGGCCTGATTTTCGTTGGTGAGATGATAATAATGCAGCAAAAATAACAGATTATGTGGAGACGGAAACTTCGGTGCACCACCGAATCCACCGTATTCTTCATCGTATAATCTGGTAAATAGCTGATACCCTTTATGGACATCCGGTTGACCCAGGCGTTGGTTTGATTTTTTCAATTGAGACTTTTCAATTGCCTGATTGACACTTGCGGTTACATCTGCGATTTGTTCAGGATCCTCTTTGAATGTGCGATAAAGTTGTGTAACCACTTCCTCGAAACTCGGCAACCCGTAACTGCCCTTTGGCGGAAAATAGGTGCCCGCATAAAAAGGGACTTGATCGGGGGTTAAAAATAAGTTCAGTGGCCAACCACCATGCCCCGTCATTTGCTGGCATATTTTCATATAAACCGAATCGACATCCGGTCGCTCTTCCCGATCCACTTTAATCGAAATAAAGCGTTCATTCAAAAGCTCCGCCATTCTTTCATCTTCGAAACTCTCATGCGCCATCACATGACACCAATGACAGGTCGAATACCCGATCGAAAGAAAAATGGGCTTGTCCTCTTCTTTCGCTTTTTCAAAAGCCTCCTCACCCCATGGATACCAATCGACGGGGTTATAGGCATGCTGGAGTAGATAAGGAGATTTTTCATGAATGAGACGATTCGGTGATCGGTTCGCTGACATGGTCATCACTTTCCTTCGTTTAGCTTTATGTTCACTCTAGCAGTTGTTCAGTTGGAAGGTAAAGTGATTACCTTGTTACACTTCATTCAAAAACTGAACTTGAGAAACAATCTGATCGACGGCTTGTTCCCCATTCTCTTCCCATTCATTTTTATCATGAATTTTTCCATCCGTATCCAATGGCTTTTGGAATTGACTCAAGCCAGAGACTGTCGCCAACGAACTCCCATCTCGTTCAAGGCCAATATTCACAACGTGCTTAATCACATACGGCTTCTCAAATTCAATCAACGCATCCGGACGATCCAACTCGCCTTCAATCACTTTGAAAGGCATCCGCAGATAAATCGTCTCACCCGCTTCCCGCCATAAAATCGAATCAATACAGCCACGATCATAGTCCCAACAACCACCTAGCGTGTACCGAAGCTGCTTCTCCTTTTTGGCCACATTTCCAAAAAACGTCCGTTTCCCTTCTAAATCTGTCTCCAATTCAATCATGTTGGTCCACCTCTTTACTAGGATTTTTTGCACTCATTAGTATTGGTAAACAGTGGATGAAACATACATTGGAGAGGCAGAACGGGTTTAGGGCGCATATGTTGGCGTGGTGGGCGCATATATTT
>CALGNY010000164.1 GCA_937958375.1 uncultured Bacillaceae bacterium | reverse complement strand
TTCGGGGAATACGATGAAATAAACCTGATTTATTTGCTCGAACTAGTGCTATTCGTGAAGTACGATGAAATAAATGTGATTTATTTGCTCGAACTAGTGCTATTCGTGAAGTACGATGAAATAAATGTGATTTATTTGCTCGAACTTGCGCTGTCCGAGAAGTACGGTGAAATAAACGTGGTATATGTGCTCGAACTTGCGCTGTCCAAGAAGTATGGTGAAATAATAGTTATTTATGTGCTCGAACTGGTGCTAGACGCGAAGTATGGTGAAATAAACTTGGTTTATTCGCTCGCATAAAAATAAGAGCCCGATAACAGATCGAACTCTTAGAAATTATAAGTTATTATAACAGGTGCTTTTGCTCATTCCGAATAATCTCAAGCGATTTTCCTAACGTGATTTGATTTTTTTCGGTAATTTCACTTTTCCGTGGGATTTCCTTATAAACACGGCCTAGGTCTTGCCAACTTTGAGGAAGTGTCACTGGGCTATCTGGTTGCCATTTTTCTACCCAATCTTTCGGAAGGTCACCCTGTAGTGTTTCACCGTCCAAGTTCGCTACATTCCATAGTTGTGCCCACGCTCGGGGAACGACTCGCCAAATATCATAGCCTCCGCCTCCCAAAGCTATCCATTTCCCGTCACAGTATTCATGGGCTAAACGATGGGCAAGCTTCGGAATTTCCTCGAAAATTTCCATCGAGCAGCACAGATGGGTTAAAGGGTCATAAGCGTGCGCATCGGCACCATTTTGACTGACGATTACGTCTGGTTTAAAGTAATCTGTCACTTCCTGCAATGCACTCGTATATACCTCCAAAAATGATTCGTCTTCTGTAAACGCATCAATCGGAAGGTTGAACGAATAACCGAATCCTTCATTCTGACCGCGTTCGTTTACATTTCCGGTCCCAGGAAATAAATAACGTCCTGTTTCATGAATTGAAAATGTACAGACTTTAGGGTCGTCATAAAATGCCCACTGAACACCGTCACCGTGGTGTGCATCGGTATCAATGTACAATACTTTCAAATCGTATTTTTTACGGATGTATTGAATGGCAATGGCGGCATCGTTATAGATACAAAACCCGGAAGCCTTTCCTTTAAACCCATGATGTAGTCCTCCACCAAGGTTCACCGCATGTTTGACGTTACCTTCCATCACCGCATCGACCGCGGTCAATGTACCGCCAACCATTTGTGCAGAGGCTTCATGCATGCCTTCAAACATCGGTGTGTCTTCCGTTCCGATTCCATAGTGCATGCCTTGTTCTTTTGACAATTGACCTGAGCTGGCCTTTTTCACTGCATCTACATATTTTGGATGATGAATCAACTTGATCTCCTCATCCGTAGCCATTCGTGGAAATATAATTTGATTGTCATCCAATGCCTTACTTGCTTTCAACAATTCATAGGTCAGCACCACGCGTTGTTGGTTAAACGGATGGTCTTCTCTGAATTTATAGTTTAAAAATGCATCCGAATAGATGAAAGCAGCTTGATGATCACTCATTATTCAAACCCCGGCAGATTCGGCCATATGACATTATAGCCTTGATTTTTCAATTCATCGATAATAGGCATTGGATTCATCGTTTGGATGCGTAAAACGATAATCTTCTCGCTTTGGTTATCTCGGGCCGGATAGAGGAAGACCGATGAAATATTTGTGTTTCGGTCACTGATGATCTGAGCGATTTTTGGCAAAACACCAATTTTGTTCTCGACCCGAATTTCGATTTGAGAACTTTGTTCGCGAATCCCTGTCACTTGGATCAAGGTATACAAGATATCTTTTTCCGTGACGATACCGACTAATTTATTGTCGAGTGTTACAGGAACACATGCAATTTCATGCTCATAAAAAATCGAAGCGATGTCTTCAATAAAGTCGAGTGGGTGTGCAGTGATTACTGGACTGGACATAATTGATTTAATTGGATTTTCTAAAATCTCCATATTTTGATCGGCTGCCAATATGGAAGGGGCTGCATCCCGAATGTCTCGGTCGGACACAATCCCTACAACACGATTGGCATCATCCGTAATCGTAATATGCCTAATTCGGTGTTCATTCAATAATTTTAAAGCGCTTTCAATTTTGTCTGTAGGGGAAAGCGTAACAACCTCTTTTGTCATGACTTCTTCAACGATCATATTATTTGCCCCCTTCTAGAAAAAGAAATCTTCCCTTCCCATAAAACGCATCGAATCAAATAGCTTAATCGATTCAGCTTCTACATTTTTACCAATTCGAACGAGCAGGCAGTTAGCAGGGTGGGAAATGATTTCTGGATCGTCTGTGGACATTGGCTCAAGACCACCATGTGCCATCATTCGCTCCATATAATTACGATATTCCCAAACATTGAGACCCGTCGACTTCATATCCCAGTGCCAATGATACTCGGTCGTGATGACAATGTAATTTTCCATGGCCTGGTCCATCATGGACACTTCCAAAATCGTCGAACCAATTTTCATTCCACGATACTCATGAGAAACTTCAATTGCTCCAAGCTCCAACAGGTTATCCATTTTATGCGTCGCCCAACGTTCCATTGGGTCAGGGTGTAAAAAAGTTGCATACCCAATGATCTTATCACCATCTCGGGCAATAATGATCCGACCCTCTTCAAAATCTGCAATGGATAAAATAGCTTCATATTGTTTTTTGGGTGGTCGAAACGCTTTAAGCCCGTCATCAAAATAATAGTTTTTGAGAATCTCTGAACCAACAGGCCCCTCAATGATCACTTCTTTGTTGTTTTTTTGGATTGTACGGCTATGATATTTCTTTGAATGCTCCAATTCAACACCACCTATAGAATTAGCGATTCGACTTCATTATAACATGAGATGTTTTGGAAAAATAGAAAGAGGGGGAGCGATTCGTTGGAATGATATTCTTTTGGGGGAGGGTATGAAAAAAGCAAGCAGCGGGAGTCCCGTCTGCTTGCTTAACTACTTATGCTGTTTGTTTGTTGTAATTATTTAGATTTGCGATAAGGTGATTTGTTGGTAGGGAAGAAGTAGACCCATCTTCATTGTTATCATCTTCTTCCTCCTCATCTTCTTCATCTTCACCATCATTTTCACCCTCGTCATCTTCTTCATCTTCGGGCTCAGTATCTTCTTCCTCGTCATTATTTTCGTCGTTATCACTATTATCTTCACCATTACCGCCAGTTTCTTGGTCCGGTTCGCGATCGTCATCGCTATCGCCACCATCGCCGTTACTGTCGTCATCGTCTCCACGGTCTCTTCGATCACGATCTTCATCTTCATCCTCATCTTCGTCGGATGAAATTGAACCTCGAACAACGGTGTTGGACATGCTGGATTCTTCTCCAAAGAAGTTCACAGCCCGTACGCCGT
>CALGNY010000163.1 GCA_937958375.1 uncultured Bacillaceae bacterium | reverse complement strand
TTTTTTGGTGTATAGGAGGTTGGATGATGAAAAAATGGAGACAGAAGATAGTGGACTGGATCCATGCGGTTGATCAAAAAATCATCATTGGTATATCTGGCCATGGAGCGGCAGGAAAAACGACATTCGTGAATGATTTAAAGAGGGAGACCCAACCAACAATCAGTGTTCTCAACACAGATCCCTATATCATTGGTTCAAAACTTCGGAAGCATGCCCAGATTGAGTATGAATACGGTGGAAGATTGCATCGATCTAAAATGACAGCTTGTCACCCTTCAGCTCATTTCGTGGAAGGGTTAGAGCGGGACGTGCGGATGATTAGGGACGGGTTGAATTTTTATACTATCGAAACAAATTATCGAAAAAGCGAACTTTTTCAATCGAACAACGAAATCATCATCGTTGAAGGAATGACAGTTGCTTTTATGGACCCCGCCCTCTTTGATTTGACCATTTATTTCTATACAGATGATGACACAGAATTTAAAAGAAGGCGTGTGCGTGACTTGACGGAGCGTGGTGGCGATTTAACCTCACTGGAACAGTCGCATGAACAGCGACGAATACAATATTGGACATTCATGCACGAACGGAGCAGGCATTTTGATCTAATCGTCCAGAATTCAGCCGAACAGGAAATCGTCGAAAAACTGAACTTTCCCCGACCATGACAATCTATACATTTAAAAAAATCACAATTGACCTTATAATAGGACATGGATATACAAATTCTTATGAGACAATGAGGAGGATTCTGGGATGGATTATCGTATTGAACGAGATACAATCGGTGAAATGAAGGTTCCTAGTGATAAATATTGGGGTGCGCAAACACAGCGCAGCTACTTAAACTTCCCGATTGGAAATGAAAAGATGCCAGTTGAGATCATCAATGGCTTCGCGATTTTGAAAAAAAGTGCTGCACGTGCGAATGAGCAATTGGGCTTGCTTGAATCTGAAAAAGCAGATGCGATCGCTTATGCGGCGGACCGGATTTTGAGTGGTGAATTGAAAGAGCATTTTCCTTTAGTTGTGTGGCAAACGGGAAGTGGAACTCAGTCCAACATGAACGTGAATGAAGTCATCGCTTACGTCGGGAATGAGTGGCTAGAAGAGAACGGCAAAGAAGTACGCCTACACCCGAATGACGACGTCAATAAATCGCAAAGCTCAAATGATACGTACCCGACTGCGCTACATATTGCTGCGGTCAAGAAGGTTGAAGAGTATGTATTGCCTGCTTTGCAACAAATGAAGAAGACACTAAAGGAAAAATCCGAACAATATATGGATTTAGTGAAAATCGGACGTACGCATTTGCAGGATGCAACACCAATAACGCTCGGACAAGAGATTAGCGGCTGGTACCGGATGCTAGAAAAAACAGAATCAATGATTGATGATTCATTGAAATATGTTCGTGAAATCGCTTTGGGCGGAACTGCTGTCGGAACTGGAATCAACGCACATGCAGATTTCGCTGATACCGTAGCACAGAAGATCAATGAAGAAACCAATGGCTCGTTTGTTTCTGCCAAAAACAAATTCCATGCCTTGACGAGTCATGATGAGTTGGTTCATACGCATGGTGCATTAAAAGGCCTGGCGGCAGACTTGATGAAAATCGCAAATGACGTTCGTTGGCTTGCGAGTGGGCCACGTTCAGGAATCGGTGAAATCACGATTCCGGCGAATGAACCAGGAAGTTCCATCATGCCAGGTAAAGTGAATCCTACGCAAGCGGAAGCATTAACGATGGTCACCGTTCAGGTGATGGGAAATGACGCGGCAATCGGCATTGCAGCAAGTCAAGGAAACTTTGAATTGAATGTGTACAAACCAGTCATTGCATATAACTTCCTACAATCGTGTCAGCTACTGGCGGATGGCATGGTTTCATTTGATGAGCGTTGCTTGGCAGGTTTGGAACCAGATGAAGAAAAAATCGAACAATTCCTGAATGATTCCTTAATGCTCGTGACAGCGTTGAACCCACACATTGGCTATGAAAACGCGGCGAAAATTGCGAAAAACGCGCATGAAAAAGGAACGACATTAAGAGAATCTGCCGTTGAAACGGGAATCTTATCCGGTGAAGAATTCGACCGGTTGGTGAAACCGGAAGAGATGACCAAACCGAACGTGAAATAAGCAACCTAACAATATTTACCGATATTTTCTACTCATATATTTTTCACCTCCTGAAGAAACTAGAGATACACAGGAGGTGAATGACCATGGCTTCTCAAGGAAACAACTCTAACCAACTTTTAGTTCCTGGAGTTTCTCAAGCATTAGACCAAATGAAAGTAGAAATTGCTCAAGAATTTGGTGTACAGCTTGGGGCTGACTCCACTTCACGTTCCAATGGTTCTGTTGGTGGTGAAATCACTAAGCGTCTAGTTCAGATGGCTGAACAACAGCTTGGTGGAGGATCTCAATAACAACCAATCAAAAAAGAGGGTCACTCATCATGACCCTCTTTTCTAATACATAAATCAGACTTCATCCTCCGGTGTCGAGAAGGCTTCATCATTTTCTTGAATCGGGTGCACTTGGCTGATTTGATTTCGGTCACCGCGAATATAACCGCCTGCAAGACCTTCATTGATCATTCGGTCAACATCCAAGTCGTATTCGTCTCGCCCTTCATTGTCTAACTCATCAAGGGCCAATCCATAGGTGTTTGCGTCATCTGCATCCGCCGCTTCCATTTCGTGATTAAAATCGGACGATACTTCATTCGGGATTTCCCTGTAATCCAACCCATCTTCACTCACTTGGTCTTCTGTCACACCATCTAAATTCAAGTCATGTGCTTTTCGTTTCGGATGTTTGTCCTTGTTTTTTCCCATCATTCACCCTCCTCATCGTTTATTTTTTGACGGGCGAAAGAATTCATACGAGATGTTTTCTGGAAAACGAAAGAGGAATACTATGTAATACGGCATCCAAGCCAATTACAGCGAAGGAGAAATATCCATGGATTTAATCGTCTTGATCGTCACAATGGCTTTGATCGGTGCATTCATTGGTGGGATGACCAATTTATTGGCCATTCGCATGCTGTTTCGCCCACATCAAGCAAAATATATTGGCAAATGGAAAATCCCGTTTACGCCCGGTTTGATTCCAAAAAGACAAAAAGAATTAGCCGGACAGCTTGGGAAGTTGGTGTCGAAACATTTGATTACGACGCCATCCATTCAATCAAAACTGAAGGATTCAACATATCCTGATGCACTCAACCGTTTTTTTATACGAAAATGGGATGAGCTTGAAAACAGTGACCAGTCGGTCGCTGATTTAATTGAAAAAACGGGTTTAAATCTGACGTCAGACTCCATTGAATCCAAGCTTAGAGATAAAACGACTTTGAAATTAATCGATCTTTACGAAAGTTATCGACATGATACAGTCGGTGATATCATTTCACCCGAAATCGATCGCTCTGTCGACCAACACATCCCGAGTATCCGAAATGGTTTGCTTAAGAATATCCATCAATTTCTTCGGAGTGCAGAGGGAGGAGAACAGGTTTCGATGATTGCCGGCAAATTCTTGGAAGGTCGAGGATTTTTAGGGAGAATGATTTCCCAATATGTTGGGGAAAGACGCATCAGTGAAAAATTGATGCCGAGTATTATAGCCGTGCTTGAATCAAAAGAGACAGAACAAGCAATCGACCGATTACTTCAAAAAGAATGGAGTCGATTAAAGAGCATGGAGATACAGACAATTCGTGAAAAATACTTCTCGGATATCAAAGAAGCGGATCTGTCCCGAAAAATAACTGAATTCATCCAACTCGAAAAACAATTGGAACGGCCATTATCATCCATCTTATCGCCGTTTTCTGAAGAGGTTCGAGAAAAGTGGATTCCGCTGATGACTCAGACGGCTTTGGATAAATTGGCAAACCGCTTGCCGAGATTGATGGAATATCTGAACCTCGCAGGCTTGGTTGAAAATGAGGTCAACCGATTTGAGGTCAGCCAATTGGAAAACATGCTTGTTGATATTACGAAAAGAGAGCTAAAAATGATCACTTTTCTTGGCGCTTTGCTTGGTGGTTTGATTGGAATAGTGCAAGCATTACTCGTCACTTGGATTGGGTGATGGATTATTCCTATACAGACGAATTAATCTTTGTTACAGTTAAAAGAGTCGAAAGGTACAAGAGGAGGAAACAAAATGGCGAATATTTATGATTTAGCATACGATTTGGAAAAAGGATTGCGTGAAAGCCAAGAATTTCAATCACTAAAAGAAGCTTACGATCGGGTAATGAATGATCCATCCGCAAAGCAAATGTTTGATAACTTCCGCGAAACACAGTTGGATCTACAGCAAAAACAAATGCAAGGTGTGGATATTTCTGAAGAAGAAGTTGAAAAAGCAAGACAAGTCGTCGAGCTCGTTCAACAAAATGAAGATATTTCGAAATTGATGGATGAAGAACAGCGCTTGAATACCGTAATTACAGACATTAGCCAAATCATCACAAAACCACTTGAAGAGCTTTATGGGACAGGAAACCCTGGAGACGAAAGTCAGTAGGTGAGAAAAAGACCCAAACGAATAAGTTTGTGGTCTTTTTTGTTTTCTCGATGCATCGAGAAGATGAAAATTGCATCTCAACGCATTGACAGATCGTCTCAGTGCGTTGAGCAGTCAAAAATCGGATTTTACTGCATTGACAAGGCTTCTCAGTGCGTTGAGAAGCCAAAAACCGAATCTCAACGCACTGATCGCCCGCTTCATAATGTATATTTATCTCTTATAAAGGAAGTGCTAAAATAGAAGACACGATAAAACCTTACATAAAACGCTAATTATCGATGAAATAAAAGCAGTCGTCCATCTGGGGAGACTAGACGGTGCGTAATATCCGAGTGACCACTTTCAGATAATTTTTCTTTGCCGATTTTCGTGGCAGCCTCATCATTTTCTGCCTCAAATGACTCATTTAACAATGCTTCGCCTGATTTCGCGTAGACGGTCAAATAGTAAGTTTTCATATCCTTTCCCCTCCACAATAATGACTCTTACCCTTAACTATATGGATTTAACGACCATTTGTAAATAGTGAATACTCATTCACCGAAAAACCGAACGTGCATTCGTGTAATTTTTCTGATAAAATGGAAATATGTAAATGAGGAGGTTTTCAAAAATGAAACCAACCATTCGATTTATCCATAGTGCAGACCTTCATTTGGACAGTCCATATAAAGGGATGCAAGATCTTCCTACATCAATTTTCAACGATGTCAAAGAAAGTACGTTGATTGCCTATGAACGTTTGATTGACTTGGCCATCGAAGGACAGGTGGATTTTGTGTTGTTTGTTGGCGATTTATTCGATCAGCAATCGACTTCCATCAAATCGGTGATGAAGCTTAAGCAAGGCCTTGAACGATTGAACGAGCACGGAATTGTAGCGTATGTCAGTTTCGGCAACCACGATTTTGGAATTGGAGAGAAAGTGGATTTGACTTTCCCAGAAAATACATATGTGTTTGAATCGGAGGAAATAACGAGTTATCCATTCACGAAAAATGGTCAAGAAGTGGCTCGAATTTATGGTTTTAGTTACGAAAGACGAGCGGTAAAAAAGAAAAAGGTCCGAGAATATGACATGAATCGGCCAAATGTTTATCAAATCGCAACATTACACGGAAGCATCCAGTCCAACACCGATCATGACGTATATGCGCCATTCACATTGGACGAGATCAAAAAACATCCGGCAGATTATTGGGCACTTGGACATATTCATAAGCGGGAAATTTTAGCCGAGGAACCGTATGTGGTTTATCCGGGCAATATCCAAGCGCGCCATATCAATGAACCAGGCGAAAAAGGGTGTTACCTTGTCGAATTATCAGACCATGACACAACGCTAGATTTTCATCCATTACAAGAAATCGTGTTTGAAGAAAAAAGTGTGCAAGAGCTTGATTCCACAAGTTTAGATGGCATCACGGAAGAATTGATCGCTCTTAAAGATACGTGGAGAAATGCAGGACAGAAAAAAATGATTCGTCTGCATCTTCATTTGCCAGAATCGCTTGCATTAACGAAGGAGCAGCAGGAAGAGCTTTATGAAATTTTGAATGAAGATGAGGAGATGGAACCCGATTGGGTATGGATTCAATCGATGATGATTCATTTGGAAGTAACGTATGACCGTGAAAAATTGAAGGAATCCAACCAGTTTATCGGAGAGGTGTTGAAGACAGTGGATTCAGAAGAAAGCGCGATGAATTATCTGGAGATGCTGGCGAACAAACGAGAGATAAAAAAACATGTCCAACCCTTCTCTGAGGATGCGTTGGATGACATCAAAAAAGAGGCAGAACAAATGATCATTAAAGAATTGATTAAAGATGGTGAAGCCTAATGTTATTGAAAAAATTGGACATCGTTTCTTTTGGAAAATGGAATCG
>CALGNY010000162.1 GCA_937958375.1 uncultured Bacillaceae bacterium | reverse complement strand
CAATTTATTTCATCAAAATGATGCTTTACGGTAAGTTTGGTCAAATAAAACTAATTTATTTCATCGAACTCGGGCTCTGCGTTGAGTTCGATAAAATAACCGCTCGCTACCCCACACCCATCACTGACTCTGTATTTTTTCTTCCTCATCTTTCAATCGGCCTCTCTTTACCTTCTTCACCCAGAAACCACCATGAATTTGCCGTGGTTCATAAGCGATGATAAAGGCTTTTGGGTCAATCTCTTTAATCGCTTTGTACAGCATCAATTCATATTTCCGGGGTGTCAGCACTTGGAGCGCCAGCCGGTCGCCATCCATCCCATAGGCATACCAGCTCGTCACACCATATCCTTTGGCACGAAGCTTCCGTGTGAATGGGATATCGGGATTGGATGATATGACATTGACGGTAATGTACCCGATCGCCAATTTCTCTTCGATTTTCATGCCTGTGATTACACCAAGACCATAACCTAAGGCATAAGCAACTACGTTCTGGATTTCGCCGAGATTATCCAGCACCAAACCCAGTCCGACGACATAGACGGTGATTTCAAACACACCGACACTGGCTGCAATATATTTTTTTCCCTTTAACGTGAAAATCATTCGCACGGTCAATAAGGATACATAAACGATATTAACGACGAATATAATCGCGACCATTATAAAACCTGTTTCTAACAATGGATTTCCCCTCTCGAATGAACTTACTTTAGTGTAAGTCTTCCCTCGATTGAATATGCTAAGCCATTATATTCGATCGACAGCTTGCTTCAATTCCTATGTATTTTAATACCAATTGAGTGGTGGGTCAATCAAAAAAATCCTCCATCGTTTGTAGTAAGAAGAAAGATGAGAATAAAAAATCCCCACCAACTGTACATGAACGAGTCGGTGGAGATTTCAGATTGAAAGTCCCTTAATTTAAGAATATGAAGTAGAGGACGAATATAACGCCTAATACATACATCAACGGATGGATTTCTTTATATCGGCCTTTCACCAGCATCGTAATCGGATAGAAGATAAAGCCAATTGCAATCCCAGTCGCGATACTGTTGGTCAATGGCATCATCAAAATCGTCAAGAATGCCGGAACGGCGATTTCGAATTTGTCCCATTCGATTTGGCGTAGGTTCGCAACCATCAACACACCTACGATGATCAAGGCTGGTGCAGTGACTTCTGTCGTTACGACGCTTAATAATGGTGAGAAAAACAGGGCCAGCAAGAATAGACCCGCTGTCACGATAGACGCAAAACCAGTTCGTCCTCCAGCTCCTACACCTGTTGTGGATTCGACGAAAGAAGTTGTCGTAGATGTTCCGAGAACCGCTCCACTGACGGTAGCAGCCGAGTCTGCAAAAAGGGCTTTACCGGCACGTGGCAGTTTGCCGTCTTTCATCAAACCACCTTGCGTCGCAACGGCCACAAGCGTACCTGCCGTATCGAAAAAGTCGACGAACAAGAAGGTTAAAATGACAACCAACATATCTAATGTGAAAATTTCACCAAAATGCGTAATGGCTGCACCGAATGTAGGTGCCAAGCTTGGAACGCTGCCGACAACATCGTTTACACCTGTCGGAACCGTAATCAAGCCAACAATCATTCCCGCGATTGCTGTGATGATCATTCCGTAAAATACGCCGCCTTTAAGTCCTGCAGCCAATAAAATAACCGTGACGAACACACCGAAGATCGTCAATAGGATACCAGGATCCGTGAGATCACCCAACGCAACTAATGTTGCTTCATCGGCTTGGATCAGTCCGACATTTTGCAATCCGATAAATGCGATGAACAGACCAATCCCAGCACCGACGGCCAATTTCAAGTTATTCGGAATGGCATCGATCACTTTTTGGCGAATTCCCGTCAGTGTCAAAACAATAAAAATGAGTCCGGAAGCCAAGACACCCGCCAAAGCTGTTTCCCAAGGGATTCCCATACCAAGAACAACACTATAAGCGAAGAAAGCATTCAGACCCATACCCGGCGCCAATGCGATCGGATACTTCGCAAGTAGCCCCATAATCAACGTACCGATTGCACCGGCTAGTGCCGTCGCTACGAAAACGGCATCTGGGTCCATCCCTTCGACCCCTTCCACGTCGCTTAAACTAAGGACGGCAGGGTTAACGAACAGGATATATGCCATCGCCAGAAACGTCGTTAGTCCAGCAACGGATTCTGTACGATAGTTCGTACCTAATTCCTCAAAACGAAAATATTTTTTCACTGCGATTTCCCCCTCGATTTCCTTGAACGACTACGACTTTATGGAAATTCATAAAGCAAAAAGCACCCTTGGAAGTTCCAAGAGTGCTACGAGGAAGATTGCAAAACCACCGACAAACATACAGACAACTGTCCATACGTCTCCTTCGGTTATTCGACAATCACTCGTAGTCAGACCATTTACGGTAGTCTGGTAGAAACTCTTGGGCCATATCCCCAATATTATACGAAGTGTTCAAGTTTTTTATATTACATCTATACTTTACAAGCTCTTCCCGATTTCGTCAAGAGGGAATTTACGAATGATCGAATTGAAAGGCAGCATGATAGTACGTTTAAATCCACCAAATCAAAACGATTCTATCAACTTCCCCCGTTTATGCAATCAAATTTCGAACAATCTTGTTCCACAACCGATCGATTTGGTCATTTTCGTTGGAAAGATCCTCTTCACGGTAAACCGCACGTTCATAATAGGACGTCAGTGAAGACATATCCGAGTTACCCATCTGTCGATCGACATGGGTTGCAAACTCTCGTAACGTTTGCCCACTTTTCATCCGGTAGCCTTCATTCGATAAAAGCTTCAACAAAAATCCATACGCATTTACGAACGTTTTCTGATCAGGATTTCGTTTGAGCTGATTTTTCTTCCAATACGACAAGAAACGATAACGGTTGCGGAAAATCAACCAAAGCACAAACAACGATAATCCGATTACGACGAGCCACTTCACAAATGTGTAGCCTGAGAAATCCGATGCCCCAGCTGTTTCATTTTCATCTTCTTCCTCAGTCTCCTCTTGCTCGGGTCCCTCATCCAATTCTGGTTCTGGAATATCTTGTTCATAGTCTTCCGTTTCTTCACGATCGTCAAGTAAATCTTCCGTGTCCTCTCCGGTCACAAAATCCGACTGGTTTGAAAAGCCGACCGTCGGCTCAAACGGCACCCAACCAACTTCAGGAAAATAAGCTTCTACCCACGAATGGGCATGGTTATTTTGAATCTCATACGTATTCATGCCCTCGGTATCGAATACATTTGCTTGGTTGGCCAATTCGCCTCCAGTAAATCCTTTCACCCAACGAGCTGGAATATCTGCTGAGCGCAACATGACGACCATCGATGTTGAATAATGGTCACAGTAACCGCGTTTCGTTTCAAAGAGGAATTGATCGACAAAGTCCGCTTCTTCATATGGAACGGGTACATCTTCCGTTTCATACTCATATCCATCACGCGTAAAAAATTGCTCAATCGCCTTCGCCTGATCGTAGGGATTTTCTTCACCTTCGATAATCTCCTGTGTCAAATGATGGATGCGATCGGGTATGGAATCCGGCAATTGCAGGTAAGCATCCGAGACATGCCAATCGAGATTTCTCGCTTCTCTCAATGTATTCAAGGGGAAATTCGGTCGCATGACTTCTATATGATACCCGTCTGAAGGTGAACCGCTCAGGTTGTTCACTTCCCCTGTTTCTGGGTTATATTTAACCGGGAAGTCTGTGAAAGATGTGGTTCCATACCGGTACGGAAGCTTCGTTAAGTTTCCTGGTTCAACCATTTGGATGGTAGACTCTGTCGGAATCCGCTCCACGTCGATGTCGTACGGCTGAAGGGCTAAGACCTCTCCAGGTGCGCCTTCAATAAACTCACCCTCCACCGTCCGTTCCCAGCCTTTTCCGGTATAAAAGTCTTTTGTTTCGACTTTCCAATATTGACTGGTTCGAGCCGATGCGTAAAACACGGTCGTATCATCCGCTAAAAAGCCACCGCCCAACTGCTCATCGTTCTCACCGTATCCGATCCGCTGAACTTGGTTTTGAAAACCGCTTCCACTGAAGCCTTCCTCCGCAGCCCCTTGCAGGAATGGCACCGGATCCGGCCATTGTGGGTCGAATTTCGGTGCCGCATAACCGATTGATGTCCCAACGACAATCACAATCAATAATGGGGCTAACCATTTCATCAACACACGAAACGACTGAATCCGGATTCGCTCGTTCTCTGCCATCTTAAATAAATGACTGACTCCAAGTATGCTGACCCCAATGACAAACGATCGGATAATCGGCCAGATTGCAGAATAATCCGTAAACGTATCCAACACCGTGATATAAATAAACGTGAACACGATAAAAGATAGCGGTCTTTTCACGATGACAAACCAATAATAAAGCAGATAACTGAGCATCCATAAAAGAATCAAGAAAAGCAGCGTACGGAACAATGGAGTCAGTTGCATCCAATTCTGGCCAGAAAACAGCTCAATGTTTACCTGCAAATCGCTGATCAAATGGCCAATCCACTCCCTTGAAAGGAATGTGACATCGAAAAATAAATAATGGATGATGAACAATAGTCCAACCAATTTTAACGGAGACCGTAGCCAAACAGGCATATGAATGGCCGTCAACAAAAAACAATACGCCACAAATAAGTAAAATAAGTGCACATAGCCTGTGTCCGATACAATTTCAAGCGGAGTAATCCACTCAAACAACAAGAGCATGGCACCTACATATAAAATTAGACTCATCCAAGGGTGTGCTGGATTACCATTTAAACGCATCAAGCGTTCACCTCAATTTGACTCCGCATTAAGTCTTCTTCTTTTAACCATGAAAACGACACAGGGCTTTGTTTCATACGATGGATTACAGCCCGCTCATCATCTTGCAGCTGGTTTTTCCCTGCGATAAAAATGAATGCGATTTCCCTGCCTTGTTGATGCAATCGAATCAACGTTTCTCCGATTTGTTGATTGATTTCAGACGACACAATCAGCAAATTCCGTTCCTGGGAACGCTGGATCGCCTCTTTTGTCAGCTGCTCATAAAACGACCCTTCCTCAACGGGACGAACACTCGTCAAGAATTGGATCAATTGCTCGGTCGATCGTTTTCGGTTGGTGAGAAGGATTTCCTCTCTTTCCTTCCCCGCAAAAATCATTTGGACATTACCATAAAGCCGTAGCGATTGATGAGCCAATGCATGACCGATTTCCACCGAAGCTTCAAATGCCAACCACCGATTAGCCGGTGCAATTCCGTTCAGCATGACCGTCAAATCCTTGTGCTTTTCCTGCTCGAATTCCTTCGTCGTCAGCTTTTGTTTTTTTGCCGTCGTTTTCCAATCAACCCAAGAAAAACGGTCTCCCGGTGCATAGTCCCTCACACCAGCAACCATATTTGTATGCCTGATTTGTGGTGAGAACGCCGTCTGCTTCCCCTCATCAAACGTTGACATCTCATTGGATTGTTTAAGAGATCTTCCCCACGGCTTGACATGAAGAACGGAAGGAATGGATAGAACCCTTTCCTTTTTGATCATTCCGAGAAAATCACCACTAACCATTTTCACTTGTGAAAAATGATGACTTCCACGCGGAATATGATCGAGAATGTAACGAAACGTCACGGTTCGCTTAAACCACGGAAAAATAATCGTTTTTTGAGGGGAGCGATTCTTCAAAATCGATGGACGGCTTAGAAATTGATACTTTTTTTCGCGAGTCTCTTTCCACATGATTTCTTCAGGTAACTGATCCTCTACGATGATGTAAAAAAGAGGTAATGGCAACAGGCGTCTGAACGTAATTTCTACTTCGACGTCCTGCCCTGCTTCCGCATATTTTTTCGAAAACTTCCGTTCTGTTTGTGACCAATTCATTGGGTAAATCGCTAAATAAACCGAATACAGGAGGACGGGGAGAAAACTGAAAAACAAAAACCAACTGACAAAGCCACCTTGAAACATGGCATACGAAAAAAGCAAACCAAACAAGACGAGGACAAAAATAAATCGGACTGTCAAACGTAATGGACTCATCAGATTAACCTCGATCCATTGGTACCATGGTTTGGTTGATGACCTCATTCACAATCGAAGTAACCGTGCGTCCTTCAAAACGCGCTTCCGAGCTGACAAGCAAGCGATGACTCAAAACGTGAGGGGCCATTTGTTTGACATCATCCGGAATGACATAATCACGCCCTTGCAAAAATGCATAACCTTTCGAAGCCCGCATCAATGCAATGGAAGCTCTCGGGCTAGCCCCTAAATCAAGCATCGAGTGATTACGTGTCTGATGAATGATTTTGACGATATACTCTTTGACATGCTGGCTCAGATGGGTGTGTTTGACTTCCTGTTGTAGGTCAATCACTTCTTCTTTTGTCATGACCGCTTCAATTTGATCAACCGGATGAACGGCTGACGTTCGATCAAGCATTTCGACCTCCTCTTGCAACGTCGGATAGCCTAATTGAAGCTTCAGCAAAAACCGATCCAACTGTGCTTCGGGCAACGCATATGTTCCTTCATACTCAATCGGGTTTTGGGTTGCCATCACAAAGAAAGGTCGTTTTAATGCCATCGTATTTCCATCGACTGTAATATTCCGCTCCTCCATACTTTCCAGTAATGCCGATTGGGTCTTTGGTGACGTTCGGTTAATCTCATCCGCCAACACAATGTTTCCAAAAATCGGTCCAGCACGGAATTCAAAAGTCATTTCCTTTTGGTTATAAACAGACATCCCTGTAACGTCAGATGGCAATAAATCAGGTGTGAATTGAATCCGTTTGAAATCCAAGTCCAACGATTTGGCCAGCGACCGGACGAGCATCGTCTTCCCTACACCCGGAACGTCTTCCAACAGAACATGCCCCTCTGTCAATAAAGCGACAACGGTCAATTCAACCGCTTCCCGTTTACCAATCATTACCTTTTCCATATTCGCTACAAGTCTTTCAATTTTCGAATGCTGAGCCATCATCGACGTTTCCATCCCCTGTTTCTCCTCCTTCAAATCACCTTCACAATCAATCTATCTCTAGCTTTTCCTGCTGACCGTTTTCTATACAAGCAAACTTTGAAACTATCATTTACCTTTCTTTGTTGATCTTTTTCGATATTTTTTTTCAAATGAAACGATTCTCTAAAATTCTTTTCACATACTCTATTTAATTTTATCAGATAATGAAAGAAGTAGGAAATGACTCGTCTCAAACGTTTATTGCGTCCAAAAAAGAGGTACATCATTAGTAAAGTCTGATGATCTTGAGGTGATCCCATGGGTAAAGATAAAAAGAATGAGCTTCCAAAAGGAAAAAGAGATTCCGTTTTTGATGAAAAGCGAACAGCATTGGATGAAATGGAAGAACAAAAGCATACGGATGATATACCGATGGAAGACTTAAAGATTGACGAGATGAAAAACCGTGATGGCGCAGGATACCAGGAAACTTCCCAATCGGAACGGAAATATGAAGAAAAAGATAATAAAAAGGATGACGAAATCGATTAAGCGAATGACCGGCTCAACAGATGAGTCGGTCATTTTTTCCATAATGGTAAGACTTAAGAAACAAAATAACTGTAAATAAAGGATTTTCGACTAATTTGCCGAACTATATTACAGCAAAGGAGGAAAGCGTGATGATTCCTTACTATTGTGGTGTAAAAGCAAATCAAAAAGGAATTTTCAAAGTACATGCGGAGGGTTGCTCATACTTGCAAACGAAAGAGAAATACATATTTTTAGGTCAATTCAATGACTGCCACCAAGCCCTAAAATCAGCAAAATTGAAACACCCTTATCGAATGTTTGATGGATGTAGGCATTGCGCCCCTGACTGTCAGGAGTGGTAATTGTTGTTTGGTTAAGAGTACATAAAAAGAGGCTGGTAAAAAACTATTTTTACTCAGAAAGAACGAACAATAGTGCATCATCACCGCTACGGAAATATACTCCGCTTTCCACGGGGAGCTGGTGAGCCTCCTCGTGCTAAAGCACTGCGGGGTCTCACCTATGCT
>CALGNY010000161.1 GCA_937958375.1 uncultured Bacillaceae bacterium | reverse complement strand
CCGCTCGGTAAACCAATCACTGAGTTGGATCATGGCTTCGCGACTAACCTTGTGGTCTCTTCCTTTTTCGGTGACGTATTTGACAGGGTAATCCGGGTATTTGTCTGTGAGCATTTCCACAAATGAAGCCGAATGGTTAAATGGCACAACCTTGTCTTCACTTCCATGCCAAACGAATAATGGCCTGCCGTTCAATTGTTCCAAGTGCTGAGACAGGTCCAATGGTTGTAATGAATCCAACTGTTGTTGAATTTCGTCTTCGCTAAATGGGAGCTTGACACCTTGTTGCTTGATCTCTTCAATTAGATAATTGGCCATTTCTTGAGCTTTTGCCGATCCCATCATAATTCCGGCTGCTTGAATCCATGGATATTGGGTCAGTGCGGCCGCTGTGGAAATCCCACCCATACTTGTTCCGGCCAGTCCGAACCGATTTTCTTTCATGATTCCTTCGCGTTTGACCCATTCATAAATCGTATGTAGATCAGACACGTTCTCAGCTACGATTTTCCAAAAATCAAATTGAATTTTATTGAAATCTGTCTCGGTTGTTCGTTCCCCATGATGAAGGCTATCCGGCAATAAAACCGTAAATCCTTCCCGTGCCAAATAATAGGCCTGGGACAAATTTTGTTCCTTCGAGCTTGTGTACCCATGAAAATAAACGATCACCGGCTTTGCGGATGGCTCCCCTTCCGTTACGATTAAACTTGGGATTGTTTCAATCATTTTGTGTTCTATTTTTACCAATATACCTCATCCTTTTGCTTAAATGTTTTTCTACAATAATATCCGACTCACCACAATACTTCAACTATAACAGCTAAGTGAAATCCTTTGTCAAATATGGTATAATTAATGAATTAGAGCGAAAATTGCTATCAAATTCTTGAGGTGAAGAAATCAATGGAAAAGCATATTATTGCACTGGACCTGGACGGTACGCTACTGACTGACGAGAAAACGATTTCGGAAAAAAATATCAAAACGATCCAAGCCGCAAAAGAAGCTGGACACGTTGTCGTTATTGCCACCGGCCGGCCACATCGGGTGAGTAAACAATACTACTCACAGCTTGAACTGACGACACCAATGGTCAACATGAATGGCGCGTATGTCCATCACCCGAAAGATCGGAGTTTTGGGATCAAACATTCGCCGTTGTCCAAAGATGTCGCATTTGATATTTTTGATATCGCGAATCATTACGGATCGAAAAATATTATGGCTGAAATTAAGGATGAAGTATACGTTGAAAAAGAGGACGACAGCTTACTGACGAACTTTTTCACTGCTGGCCTGAAAGAACAAGCAATTTTCGGTAATTTGAAGGAAAATTTGAGCGATGACCCTTCGTCGATTTTGATTTATCCGGAAGAACAAGCCATCTCTCAAATTCACGAAGCATTGACTGAAAATCATGCCTCCCTGATCGATCATCGTAATTGGTCAGATCCTTTTCATGTGGTTGAAATTATCCGTAGCGGTTTGCACAAAGCGATTGGCTTACAAATGATTTCCGACTATTACGGTATCCCAGTTGACCGGATCATTGCCTTTGGGGATGAGGATAATGACTTGGAAATGATTGAGTACGCCGGCGTCGGTGTAGCGATGGGCAATGGAATCGATGAATTGAAAACCCTCGCGGACGAAACTACATTAACTAACCAAGAAGACGGCGTGGGGCACTTTTTGGAAGAATATTTAAACTTAAACAAAAAACATTTCACCAAAAATTAAAGTCGTTAATTATATTTTAGATAAAATTGCACATTCTATACCTGAGCACATCTAAGTGTTCAGGTTTTTTTCTTGTCAAAAGGAGGCTTCTCATGGACCGAGATAAAGATCGACCGTCCGATCAACGAATGGTACAAGAGAATGATTCGGAGAAAACAGAAGTGAAAGGTCAACTTTTCACTGACAAAGACAGGAAAAAGTCTGAAAAAGACCAACACACTCGAGGAGGGTTTTAATATGGCTAACCAATGGATCGAACAAGCTCGTCAAGCGATGCAAAACCTAACGAACAATCAGTCGAACCAAGCCGATCGCCAAAAGGATATTGAATTGGTTCAACATAGCATTCAGGCGGCTTATGAACAAAGCACTCCTGAAGAAGAAGAAGAAATTCGTGAGCTTGAAAACAAACTGAACAAACACCTGTAAATTGATGATTTTAGCGGCACAATTCGTTTTGTGTCGCCTTTTTTTGTTAAGAAGGTGTAAAATTAGTGTGTATTTTTCAAAATTATGTTGTACTATTTGTCCCGTTTATTTATAATTAAGTTGTTCCAATATTTTATCTCACTAAGGGGGAAAATGTTTTGAAGAAATTTCTAGTATTATTGGCTGCAATTTTGCTTGCTGGCCTACTCGCAGCTTGTGGATCGTCTGATGAGGAAGGGTCTTCTGATGATGGTGGCAGTGAAGGTTTGAATCCAGACAAGATCGTCATGGGATTCGTACCATCTCAAGATGCTGAAACAATTGCGACAACGGTTGAACCACTTGCTGAAGAATTAGGCGAAATTCTTGGTAAAGAAGTTGAAGCAAGAACAATGACAAACTACAACGGTTTGGTTGAAGCCATGGGTGCTGAACAAGTACATATTGGATTCATCCCTGCATTTGGTTACGTAATTGCCAACCAGGAATATGATGTAGAAGTTATTTTGAAATCAATCCGTCATGGTTCTTCTACCTATAAAGCTCAATACCTTGTTCGTTCTGATTCCGGTATTGAATCTTTAGAAGACCTTGAAGGCAAAACATGGGCTTATGCGGATGCGACATCTACTTCTGGTTTCTTATTCCCAGCGAACCAATTGATGACTGAATTTGATATAGAGTCTCCTGATGCATTAACGACCGAATTCTTTGGAGACACAGTTCAAGTTGGTAGTCATGATACAGCTGCAATCTCTGTTTATGATGGAGATGCGGATGTAGCCACTACGTTCGATGATGTACGTGATAACTTGGAAGAAGAATATCCAGATATCAAGGATGAGTTGACTGTTTTGGATTACACTGACGAAATTCCTAACGATACCATTTCAGTAATCTCTGAACTAGACGATGAGCTTGTTGCAGAAATCAAAGAAGCTTTCCTTTCTTTCAACGATGATGAGGAAATGATTGGAATCATGAATGACGT
>CALGNY010000160.1 GCA_937958375.1 uncultured Bacillaceae bacterium | reverse complement strand
TCACACCCATACTCATCAATTTCCCCATTTAAAAGCAAAAATCCCAACCAATCTATCAAAAACGTCAAATAATTGCCTTTATTCAAAACAAAATGTGACATAACAACCATTTTTCTTATATACTATAAGTAATACGAAACGAAATGTGGTGAAAAAATGAAATTGACTGACACAGACATCAAAATTCTGAACATGCTCAGTGACAACGGCCGAATGTCTTACGTCGATTTAGCGAAAGAACTTGATCTTTCAAGAGTCGCGATCAGAGACCGAATCAATCAGATGCAAGATGCTGGGATCATTGAAAAATTCAGTGTCGTCATTAACTCCGAAAAAGTCGGCAAAGGGGTTTCGGCCTTTTTCAACGTTGATTGTGAACCAAATTCACTCGTCTATGTTGCCGAAAAATTAGCCGAAAATCCGCAAGTTGCCAGCTGTTACCAAATGACGGGTCCGAGCACGTTACATACGCATGTTCTTGTCGAAGATTTTAAAAGTCTTGAAAAGTTCATCAACGAAGAATTGTACGCACTAGACGGAATCAATCGAGTTGAAAGCCATATTTTATTGCGTCGCTTCAAGAGCCGGACCGGATTGAAGCTATAAGGTGAAACTCCTGCCCGAAAAACAGGCAGGAGATTTTTTATTTCAACCTTTATTTTACCAAGCTGCAACTTCACCATCTGTCCGTGGTTCGGTTCCTCCAGCGAGAACGCCAGTTTCAGGATCGCGAACGATAATTTGACCACGACCGAATGAAAAGTGAGTGACCTCACGAATGATTTCATGTCCTTTTCGTTGTAATGCTTCTGCGATATGTGCAGGGAATGATGGGTCGACCGTCACTTTTTTATCCTTCACCCACTGCCAGCGAGGTGCGTCGAGTGCTGCTTGTGGATTCAGTCCGAAATCGACCATATTCATCACCACTTGCGCGTGCCCTTGCGGTTGCATAAAGCCACCCATGACACCAAACGGGCCGACCGGCTTACCATCCTTCGATAAAAATCCTGGAATGATGGTGTGATACGTTAATTTGCCTGGTTTCAGTACGTTCACTTCATTTTCATCAAGGGAGAATGTGTGCCCACGATTCTGCATGGCGATTCCGGTACCCGGCACAACGATTCCAGAGCCGAATCCCATGTAGTTACTTTGAATGAATGAAACCATATTTCCTTCTTCATCCGCTGTTGATAAATAAACCGTTCCGCTGCCTTTTGGTTCACCCGGCTCAGGCATGATCGCTTCCTCGCCAATCAGCTGACGGCGTGCTTCCGCATAGTCCTCCGACAACAATTCATCGACCGTGAATTTCATATCTTTATCTTCCGTGATATGTTTCAACCCATCTGTGAAAGCAAGTTTCATCGCTTCGATTTGTTTATGATACGAATCGACACTTTCTTTTTCGTTAAACTCAAAGCCTTTTAACATGTTGAGTGCCATCAAAGCGACTAAGCCCTGGCCGTTTGGTGGGATTTCCCACACATCATAGCCACGGTAGTTCACTTTGATTGGATCTACCCAACTCGGACGATAAGCTGCGAGATCCTCTTTGGTCAAAAATCCTCCGTGTTCCTTGAAGAAGGAATCGATCTGATCTGCCAACGCCCCACGGTAGAAGGATTCTGCTTTCGTTTCACCGATTTCTTTTAACGTCTTGGCATGGTCTTCAGACTTCCACACTTCTCCAACTTTCGGCGCACGTCCATCTGGTGTAAACGTCTTAAACCAGTTTTCAAAATCCTTATCCGTAAACGTTTCTTTAAACTTCTGGTACGCCTTCTCCCAATGGTATCCCAAAACAGGAGAAACCGGATAGCCCTCAGATGCATAACGAACTGCCGGCTCCATTAACTCTGCAAAGTCGAGTTTGCCGAATCGCTCTGAAAGCTCTGCCCAAGCGCCCGGTGCACCTGGTACTGTCACAGGCGTCATACCGAATGTCGGCATTTCTTCATGACCTTTTTCTTTTACTTTTTCGATTGAAATTCCCTTTGGTGCAGGCCCACTGGCGTTCAGGCCGTGCAATTTGTCCTTCACCCAAACGAGCGCAAATGCGTCCGATCCAATTCCATTCGAAGTCGGTTCCAATACAGTCAAGGCAGCAGCCGTCGCAACCGCAGCATCAATCGCGTTTCCACCTTTTTTCAAAATCTCCAACCCCGCCTGTGCAGCGAGCGGTTGAGAAGTTGCCACCATTCCCTTTCGACCGTACACGGTGTTTCTCCTTGACCCATATGGATAGTAATGGGCATCAAATGTAACCAAAAGATCTCCCCCTCATTTATCGCTTATCAAAATGTTTGAACAATTAATTATATAATACCATATTTTAAATAAAAATCATCATTATATTTCTTTTTGTAAGACTTTTATGTTCAGTTTGTTAATTATTGGCTAGGCTACACCTATGATATGAAGACGTACCATTCTAATTTTTCCTAACTAGGGTACATATATTACACA
>CALGNY010000159.1 GCA_937958375.1 uncultured Bacillaceae bacterium | reverse complement strand
ATGATTCAATTTAAGGACTTGTCCTTAGTGTATCCAAATGGAACACAAGGGTTAAAAGACATCAATGTGACCATCAATGATGGTGAATTTGTTGTGATCGTCGGACTTTCAGGTGCGGGTAAATCTACGTTTATCCGAAGCATTAACCGTCTGGTGACACCGACAGACGGTGAACTACTCGTCGATGATGAAAATATACTAGATTTTAAAGGCGGCAGGTTGCGTAAACTTCGCACAAAAGTCGGTATGATTTTCCAAAACTATAATCTAGTCAAACGGTCCAGTGTGTTCAAGAATGTGCTTGCTGGCCGTCTAGGTCATACAGGAACACTCCGTTCGACGTTTAACCTCTTCAGTAAAGAAGATAAAGCTCTCGCTTATCAAAACTTGAAGCGGGTAAACATCGAGGAAAAAATTTATAACCGTGCAGACGAATTGAGTGGTGGACAACAACAACGTGTCAGCATCGCTCGTGTTTTGACTCAAAAGCCTGATTACATACTTGCGGACGAGCCTGTTGCATCCCTAGACCCACCCACTTCACACCAAGTGATGAAGTATTTGAAGAAAATCAATCAAGAAGATGGCATTACGACAATCGTTAACCTCCACTTCATCGATATGGCGATGGAATATGCGGACCGGATTATCGGAATGCGTGCAGGCGAAGTTGTTTTCGATGGACCTGCTTCAGAAGTGAGTGAGAAAACGTTCGAAGAAATCTATGGCCGATCTATCCGTGAAGATGATTTGGTGGGTAAGGTCGATGAAGAAGATGGTGAAGCAAATGAATAAACCGTCTATTCAGGAAGATCGCTATGCACCAATGCTATCTCCTTGGCGGGTAAAGGCGAAAATCACGCTCATCTTTTTCATTATTCTTGGCATTTTATTCTTTAGCTCACTTCAAACGGGCGTAGATTTCCAAGCACTCGTTAGCGGTCTTTCGAATATGAACCAAATTTTCGTCAAATTGTTCCCGCCTGACCCAGCAATTATCAGTACGGCGATGGATAGTTTGTTTGAAACGATTCATATGGCGGTCATTGCTTCCACATTCGCGACCATTATCGTCATTCCGGTTAGTTTGTTGGCGGCAAGAAACCTGGCGACCAATTTATTTGTTTATAACATCACGCGGTTCATCTTAAACATTCTGCGTACCATCCCTGATGTCGTCCTGGCAGTTATCTTTGTAGGACTTTTTGGAATCGGGGTCTTTGGTGGGATTGTTGCATTATTCGTCTTTTCACTTGGGATTTTAGCGAAGTTAATCAGTGAGACGGTTGAATCGATTGATATGGATCCTGTTGAAGCGATGAGAGCATCCGGGGCGAACTCCATCCAGGCGATTGCGTTCGGTGTCGTACCACAGGTTCTACCGCAGTTCACTTCATTCTCACTATATGTTTTCGAATTGAATATCCGTGCATCTGTCGTCATCGGTTTGGTCGGTGCAGGTGGTATCGGTAACTTATTGATGCAGCAATTCAGTTTCTATAATTATGATGCCGTTATGATGATTATCATTATTATCTTTGTAGTTGTCGTCATCATCGAATATATCAGCGGTAAGATTAGGGAGGCGATTATCTAATGGCACTTGAACAACCTCCAAAAAAACAACTGGAAAAAGCAACGAAAGTAAAGCGTATACTCATTGCAGCAGCCCTATTGGCCATGTATGTTTGGACATTCGTCTCAATTGATATTGACTTTGGACGAGTCATTGAACGGGCATCGGATAACTTTGCACGGGTCATCCCAAGGCTGTTCAGCCCAAACTGGGATATGGCTGGTGAGGTCATAGAAATGATGATCGAAACGATATTTATTGCTTATGTTGGTTCCTTGGCCGCTGCCATATTAGCCGTGCCGCTCGGATTTTTGGCAGCCCAGAACATATCCAACAGTAAAATCGTTTCTACATTCGGAAAATGGGTATTGAGTGCCGTCCGTGCTTTCCCTGAAATCGTTTTGGCGATCTTATTCGTTGTCGTCGTAGGACCGACACCGTTTGCAGGGATTTTGGCGATCGCGATTGGTTCAACGGGCATGCTCGGGAAGTTATATGCAGAAGTGTTGGAATCGATTGACATGAATGTGGTGGAAGCCATGAAAGCAAACGGATCAAATACGATCCAAATTATGTTTCATGGGATTATCCCACAGATCATTCCAGAATTCCTGTCGTACGCGATTTACCGGTTTGAAGTTGACGTACGTGCATCCACCATCCTCGGTTACGTCGGTGCAGGTGGTATTGGTACGATGATCTTCTTCGCGCAATCGTCACGTAACTGGAGCGACATGGGTATGATTTTGCTTGTCATTATCGTCGTCGTTACGATCATTGACTATGGCAGTTCATATATCCGGAAACGGATTGTATAATCTTATACGAAAACACGAGTCGCATGTAAATGCGGGTCGTGTTTTTTCTTTGAGAATTGGTGTTGATCCACCCATTCGGGTTCGATTGTGATGCGCTTGATCCCTATTGGAAAATTTACTTACCTATTGGACAAGTATCCTTATTATTAGACAAAACCATGCCTCTATTGGACGTTTTCGAAATTCTATTGGACAAAATCAACATTCTTATGGACAAAATCCAAAGTCTAATGGAAAACATTCATCCCTATTGGACAAATCACCTACTCAATTGGACAATCTAGTGTGCTAATGGACAATTCTACATCCTATTGGACAATGCATAGTGCTAGCAGACAAGCATAACGGTATCAGGACTCTCCCTAATACACTCTGCAAAGGAAATTATTGACCTCGTAAACGCAGCAAGATTTAATTCACGCCAATCGATACTTATGAAAATCAATTTTCAACCGTTCGCGAATATTTTCACCTAATGACGATTTACAAACCCTCAAAGATGGAATATGGTAAAAGAGAAGTGATAAGGAGTGAAAGTAATGATCATTTTAAAAAATAATGAATTCATTGAAAGAGAACATGCAATGATTGATATGGAAGACCGCGGCTTTCAATTTGGTGATGGGGTTTACGAAGTGATTCGGATCTATGACGGTTCGTTTTTCTTATTGGATGACCACCTCACTCGCCTGCAATACAGTCTGGATGAAACAAAGATCCAAGTGAATTTAAAAGACGAACAGATCAAAGAAAAATTACTTGAATTGGCAAAGAAAAATGATATTCAAGACGGCGGAATCTACATCCAAATCAGTCGTGGAGTGGCTCCACGAAACCACCTGTTCCCTGCTGACGCGAAGGCGACGATATTCGCCTATCCGCTTCCGCTAAAAAAACCGGTAGATAAACAAATTAACGGCGTCAAAGCAATCTTAGATCAAGATATTCGTTGGTACCGATGCGATATCAAAAGTCTAAATTTGATGGGTAATATCTTATCCAAGCAAAAGGCAAAGGATGAGGGTGCCTTTGAAGCTATTTTGTATCGGGATGAAAACCATGTAACCGAAGGATCGGCAACGAATATGTTTATCGTCAAAGATCAGAAGCTCATCACCCATCCCGAAAACAATTATATCTTGCACGGCATTACGCGCAGATATATCCTTTACCTGGCTACTCAGCTCGGGATTGATTTTGAGGAGCGTGTTTATTCGGTTGACGAGCTACTGAATGCGGATGAAGTGTTCCTGACTTCAACAACTTCTGAGGTCATTCCGATTGTCGAGATCGACGACAAGAAAATCCAAGATGGAAAACCTGGACCCATCAGCAAAAAGCTTCTTGATCACTATGATGAAAATCTGAAGTTAGACGCGCTAAGCAAAATGGATTAGGCAACCGAACAACAATTTAACGCGATCCGATAAACCATTTCTCGACTCCATAAAATAAGATAAAAAAGAAGATCGCATGGCCGATCAACCAATCAAAAATGGCGACTACATCTGTGATAGCAGGTGTAGTCGTCTTTGCTAGCATCGTTAACGGAAAATAAGTCAAGAAGGCAATGAACGATAGCCCCGCTGCCCACTCCATTCTTTGATCCGATTTGACTAGGTTCCTTTGATTGATGATCCATAAATAGATCCGAACGATCAAAACAGCCACCAACCAATGTAAACCAACTTCCACCACCGCAAAAAACGGACCCGTTTCGACCGGATCATAAATGAAATCAATATTTAAAAGTAATGTCCATAACGGCTTCCCTGTGAAATGCTCAATCATGTAAAAATATAGGCCGAGTCCAGTTGCTGAAACCGTCCCGACCAGAATCGAAACCAACCACTGTCTCATCTGAACGCCTCCTCTCCTTTTTTATCATAAATGCAATGGACGGTAAAGAAAACTTTTGTCTGATTGTGATTCGTGCTAATATAAAAAGAGAGATTATGAGGAGGTTTTATGAATGGCCGTAATTGTAGAATCGACACCGAATCCAAATGCAATGAAATTTACTGTGAACAAAATTATTTTTGATGGAGACGACAGTATCTCTGTGATGCCAGGCGAAACAAGCGAATTTGACATCATGAATGATCTGATGGAAGTTCCTGGCGTTGACAATGTGTTTGGTTATCAAAACTTTATTACCGTAAACAAACGCATTGATGCTGAATGGGATAACCTCATTCCAGAAGTTGAACGTATTATGGAAAGCTACGGATATTAAAACGCAAAAAAAGCTGACAACTCGCAAAAAACGAGGTGTCAGCTTTTTTATGATTATTCATTGAAGTTTTCCAACAACACGGAATGATACTGTTTTTCCCCATTGTCTTCCCAGGAAAATACGAGCGACCAGGCTCCGTAATCCGGTAGATCCGCTTCATCCATGGATATGTCGAAGTTGAATTCTTTCCATTCACCTTCTCCGCTCACATCCACCGCTGTTTCTTCAACTAAAATAAAATGACCATCCTCAACCGAATAATTCAAATCCGCCTCCAAATTCGTTTCGCCTGTCACTTGGTAATTTCCTTGTTCACCAGTCACACCTAAATTACGGATTTGATCATGACCCTCACGATTGGCTTCAGGCAGTGACGCGGTTTCATCACTTGTGTTATTTTCTTCTACATCTGAGTCGTCTGTTTCTTCTGGTGAAGCATCTTCATCTTCAGAAGCTTCTTCACCATCTGTTGTTTCATCCGAAGTCTCCGTTTGTTCAGGAACTGTCACCGATACAGTATCCGTGAATGAATCTTCAGGTACTTCTTCACCATCCAATGACATGACCACTAAAGAAACCGTCGCTTCATATTCACCGGGTTCTACTGCTTCTCCCACTGATGTATAATCCCACGCTTCTTGCCACGTCATTTCTTCATCCGGTGCCAACTCTTCCTCAATTAATGCCTCAGTAAAGAACATCCCTTCTGAGTAGCGATAAACCTCTTCACCCGACTCCGGATCAGTCACTACAATCTCATATTGCTGACCGGATGAAAACGTTAGCTTTACAGGTTCCTCCCCACTATTGACCAGCGAAAGATCGAACACGCCTCGATCTGCTTCTTGCGTAAACGAAGCATCGAAGGTAAACGTTTCCTCAACAGAGCCGGATTCGCTACCATCATCGCCGGAAGTGTCATCGTTGCCATTACTTGTACCGCAAGCAGCCATCATCAACAATACACCAACCATTCCAAATAAAATATATTTTTTCAACACGTTCAACTCCATTCGGATTCAGTTACCTAATTAGTCGAAATCACGTGGATATAGTTACATCACTCTTCATCTTTTCGGAAGAATCCAAAGATTCCTGTCGTTTGAACAATGTTCGTAAAGGCGTTCGGATCTGTTTCTTTGACGATTTGTTCCAAGTCATATAACTCATAGCGCGTGATGACCATAAACAACATTTCACGTTCCTCATCCGAAAAGGCACCTTTAGCGGGTATCCGTGTGATTCCGCGCACCATCCGTGAGTGAATGGCTTTGGTCAAATCGCTTCCTCGTGAGGTAACGATCATGGCTGTCAGCTTGTTGTGTCGTGTATGCAACGCATCGATCACTCTCGTTGTCACGTATAGTGTCACGAGGGTAAACAAAGCTTTCTCCGGATCATATAACCAACCGGCGAAAAAGATAATGAGTGCATTCATCGTCAGAAAATAAATACCGATTGGACGGTCCTTAATCCGTGATAAGATCATCGCTATGATATCCATACCACCGGTGGAAGCACCCCACTTCAGCGTAATGCCAACACCGATTCCAGCCAATAGACCTCCAAAAACCGCATTCAATAAAATTTCTTCGGAAAACTCCACAAACGGAATTGTTTCCAAAAAGATCGTCGTGAAACCGACTGAAATGACACTATAGATCGTAAACCCTTTTCCGACCTTAAACCATCCTAATATGACAACAGGTATATTCAATAGTGCCAATAATATACCCGTACTGATATCAATCCCCATGAAGTCCTGGAAGAAACTCGCTGATAACTGGGCAATCCCTGTGAAGCCGCTAGCATAGACATTCGCTTGGATCAGGAAGAAATTCAAGGCAAGTGCGTTAAATAAAGCACCGATAATGACGACGATAAATCGCTTTGCTTCAAAGAAAAACATTTGGGACCTCCCTACTAAATGACATTGACGTTTTGAAACCTGAGCATTAAACTAAAGTATAATAGTAATAGAATCAAATTTCTAGGAGGAAACCTATGAACGTACAAGTTGTTGTTGATTCTGCGGCAGACTTACCGAAAAAATTTTACGATGAGTTTTCTATTGAGATGGTTCCGTTAACGGTTCACCTAAATGGAGAAGAGCATTTGGACTACCAAACGATCGATCCAAAGACCGTATATGATGCCATGCGTGAAGGTGCTGTACCGAAAACTTCTCAAGGAGCACCAGAAGCTTTTTATGACGTTTTCAAAAAACATACCGAAAGAAACGTGCCGATCATTTATATTGGACTATCATCCGAGCTATCTGGTACATACCAAAGCGCTGTCATTGCCAAACAACAGATAGATGAAGAATTCCCCGATAATGATATCTATTTGATTGACACACAAGCCGCGTCGATGGGAATCGGGCTGATTGCCTATCATATTGCCAAGGCAGCCAAAGAAGGTGCAAGCGTCCAAGACTTATTGGATCTGGTGAATTTTCATGTCAAACATATTGAACATATCTTCACCGTCGACAAATTGGAATACCTTCAACGTGGCGGCCGGGTCAGCAAAACACAAGCATTCGTTGGCGGATTGCTGAACATTAAGCCACTCCTACACGTTGAAGGGGGCAAACTTGTACCCTTGGAAAAAATACGTGGTTCCAAACGTATTCTCTCCCGGATGGTTGAAGTTGCCAAAGAACGTGGTGAGGACTTTGAAAAGCAAACCATCGCCATTACCCATGGTGACGACCTTGAAACCGCAGAGAAACTTGCAGAACTTTTACGTCAAGAGGTAAACCCTAAGGACATCATCATTCACTCAGTCGGTGCGGTCATCGGTGCGCATGCGGGGCCAGGAACCATCGCATTGTTCTTTTTGAATGAAACGATAAATGATTAATCTAGCTGTTATTTTCCCAAGAAAAAAATAATCTAATCAACATGCGAAAGCGGAAATTCAGGATAACCCCTAAATTTCCGCTTTTTTTAAATGTCTTTATGTCTATTTTTACGGTACATGACGATGGCAAAGATAATGAATACACTCATGATTCCGATGACGACAATCGTTAACGGCCAATAAATCCCACTGTTTTCATCTACTACATAAATATTCGCCGATTCCCGATCGGCTTGCAAGCGGTAATTCCCGCTGTCATCTTGCCGGACGAGATCATTTTCCAATAGTCCACGCATTTCTTTACCGGATTCAACATCTGATAACGTAATGTTCTGCGCCGTCTGCGTCGTATTGATCAGGATATATAGCTCTTCCTCACCGAGCGTTCGTGAAAAGGCCAAGAAACCGTCTGCCTCATGCAAGACTTCCATGTCACCTTCTTGCAACGCCTCAAAGTTATTTCTGGCGCTTGCTAGTTTCTCTACATGGCGCGTAACTTGTTCGTCCCCGACAAGGAAATTCAATAATTGATGCGTCGACCGGTCGTCAATCGAACCATCCATCGGAATTTCGGTCCCTTGGAATAAAACCGGATCATTCGGTACTGTAAATAAGTACGTCAACGCTAATTTCCACCGTGTTACCGGATGGTTCCCGGTTGGCTCCAATGCACGGGTGAATCGGTCCGTGTGCAGAAAATCGATATAATGGGCAACGCGCTCCGAGTCAAAATGTGATTGCTCGAGCAAGTGAGAAAAGTCTGCGTCAAATCCTTTGAAACTCTCAAATGTTTGCTCGTGGTCACCGAAACGGATCACCTCGTCAAATCGATCCAAACCTTCTTCTAATGACTCAGGGGTTGTGAAACCTCCTAACCAGTGGCCCTCAATTTCACTTGTCAATGCTTCAGTAACTTCTGTAGGAAGCTCTTCTGCTTCAGGGATATAAAATCCATCCACATTCAACCGATCTTGCCAGTCCGATAACTGTTCTATGAAATAATCTGTTGCACGCTCATCTGAAAAGTCAACCTGGCCTTCAGCAGATACCCACTCACGACTTATCAGATCTGCATCAGAACTCATTTGATGCAATGGTGCTTCGACAAGTACGTCTATGCCTGCTTCATGAAAAGATTCCACCAATTGATTGAGCTCTTCTTCACTACCATAGGTTCCTTGAAGATTTTCATACGATAGGATCTCTTGACCTAAGTAATCATTCGACTGAAAAATTGGCGAAAGGATGACATGCGAAACGCCAATCTCATTCAGGTGCTCAATATTTTTTTCGATTCCTACATAATCTCCACCATGAAAACCAGCCGGATCGTCCCTGTCGATGATGTCCGAGTCGCCTTCTGGTTCTCCATTTTCGAATCGGTCAATCAATATATAATAATAAACGTGTGACGTGTCTTCTTCCGCAACAATTGTGCTTGTCTGAAGTCCAAGCGCAAGAAGTATTGAAAAAAACGTCCACTTCATTAATCTATTTTTCATAGTTTCACCACTTTTTTCTATGTAAATTTGTCCAAAATCTTGTTGTCATGTTGCATGGGATGAGAGAAAAAAGGGCTGGAACATAACTTTTTTACTCAAAAAATCAAACAATAGTGGATGACCACCGCTACGGAAATATATTTCGCTCAGTGTTGTTCGATTTCAGTGAAGAGTAACTTGGTTATGTCCCGGCCTTCTCACCTTATGGCAAAATTCCCATCGGCAGGCGTCCAAAGCCTAGTGCAATCGTCAAAATCAACGCAATGACCAACTGAACCCAGCCTCCAAATGTAGACTTGCCTTTTTTGCCACGTACCAGAGTCATTTCCATTGATGCAATTACCCATACGCCCGCAAGAGATTTCACAAGGGCCTCTGAAATCTCGGACCATGGTGCGTCGAGATAGAATCTAAAGAATAAATCCAACCCCGTAAGCAAAATAAGAACATAGAATAATCGGAGTACCATGTGAGTTATTTTTGCGACTTTTGCTTTTTCTTCATTTCGCATGAAAGCTAGTACAACGACAAACAGGATAATTCCGATCGCCCATGTAGTAATGTGTAAATGGGTCATTTTCTAACGTCCTCCTTTATGAATCTATCTTACCACCTCTCATTATTCCATGTGTCTATTTGATTGACAACTTTTAAACATTTTTGCTTCATCAACAATCTTATGAAAGGGTTTTCAGGAGAATGGTTCAAATCCAATCAGTTAGGGGTTATAATGGAATGTGGCAAGAAAAACCGAAACGGAGGGATACATTTGAGTACAAAAACAAATGAAATCATCCAGCAAACTGAACAATTTGGCGCCCGCAACTATAACCCTTTGCCGATCGTCATTTCAGAAGCAGAGGGAATTTGGGTAAAAGACCCGGAAGGCAATCGCTATATGGACATGTTAAGTGCCTACTCAGCGGTCAACCAAGGCCACAGACACCCAAAAATCATCCAAGCTTTGAAAGACCAGGCTGATCGCGTGACACTTACCTCCCGTGCGTTTCATAACGATCAACTTGGACCATGGTATGAAAAGATTTGTAAACTGACCAATAAAGAGATGGCTTTACCGATGAACACCGGTGCCGAGGCCGTCGAAACAGCTGTGAAGGCAGCTCGTCGCTGGGCATATGATGTCAAAGGTGTGCCGAATAACGAGGCCGAAATCATTGTCTGCGAAGGAAACTTCCACGGGCGAACCATGCTCGCCATCTCCTTATCATCGGAAGAAGAATATAAACGTGGCTATGGCCCTCTCCTTCCAGGAATCAAAATCATACCTTACGGGGATTTGGACGCATTGAAAGAAGCAATTAATGAAAACACAGCCGCCTTTTTATTCGAACCGATCCAAGGTGAAGCTGGCATCAACATTCCTGAGGAAGGATTTTTGAAAGAAGCTTACGATGTTTGCCGCGAAAACAATGTTCTTTATATGGCTGATGAGATTCAGGCGGGACTCGGACGAAGCGGAAAAATGTTTGCCTGTGATTGGGAAGGTGTAGAGCCAGATGTGCTGATTTTAGGTAAGGCATTGGGCGGTGGCGTTTTTCCGATCTCCTGTGTCGTGGCCGATGAAGAGATCTTGGGTGTATTCAACCCTGGTTCGCACGGCTCGACGTTTGGCGGGAACCCACTAGCTTCTGCCGTATCCATTGCCTCATTAGAAGTACTTGAGGATGAAAAGCTGGCCGAGCGCTCGTTGGAACTAGGCGATTACATGCTCGAGCAGCTGCGCGCAATCGATAATCCGAAAATAAAAGAAGTACGAGGCAGAGGATTATTTATTGGTGTTGAAATGACAGAATCTGCGAGACCTTATTGTGAAGCATTAAAAGAAAAAGGTCTCCTCTGTAAGGAAACCCATGAAAACGTCATCCGCTTTGCCCCACCGTTAATTATTGAAAAAGAAGACTTAGATTGGGCAATCGATCGGATTAAGGAAGTATTATAACT
>CALGNY010000158.1 GCA_937958375.1 uncultured Bacillaceae bacterium | reverse complement strand
AAAAAGAAGCAAATGTTGATGACAAGGCGTCTCAGCGACATTCGGGGCAGAAAAATGAATCAAATGTCGCCGATACCGTATACCGCCGTTCGAAATCAGAGTTAATGAACCAAAAAACTGGTCAAACCTATAGATAGGCTTGACCAGCATGTATTTTTTATTTAGTGTACATTATTTTTTGCTTACATTAGCAGCTTGTGGTCCGCGATCGCCTTCCACAATTTCAAATTCAACTTCTTGACCTTCGTCTAATGTTTTGAATCCTTCTTCTTGAATGGCAGAGTAGTGTACGAATACGTCGTCTCCACCTTCAACTTGAATGAATCCGTAACCTTTTTCAGCATTGAACCATTTTACTACGCCGTTTTCCATGTAAATAAATCCTCCTAAAAACTTCACCTGATGGTGTGTGATATTCACAATAATAATGCCAAGAGACCAATTCCGCAAATATCAATGAATCACCATCCAAAAACTCATTGAACAGTTGCTTGAATGATCATACCTAACATCTTTATTGCACCTTCAGTATACTGAATAGGAAATAGACCGTCAAGCGATATCATTATACCTCTAACCCTTACGCACCAAGGGGTAAGCAAGCTTTTTTAAATTTCCGTTGAACGATGAAGAAAAAGACCGATCGATAGAAGAGCTCTACCGTTCGGTCTTTTCGATTTTACCGTTTTATTGTTCTCGCGCCTAAATAACGAGGCTGCCAATAGCCATTATCCATATGACTGATGGTTACGCCTGTTGAAGTTCCGGCATGAATGAATTGGCCATTTCCTAAATAAATGCCGGCATGGGAAGGACCTGATTGATACGTTTCGAAAAAAACTAAATCACCTACACTCGGCTGATCCACTGGAATCGTCGAATTCCAAATTGCACTGACCGTTCTTGGCAATGAAACCCCATGTTGCTGATAGACATATTGTAAAAATCCACTGCAATCAAAGCCCGTCGGTGTATCGCCACCCCAAACATAGGGAGAGCCTAAGTAAGATTGGGCCGTCGACATCACAGAAGCGTGATTGGCTGTTGATTTTTGGACCTTGACCGTTTGTTTTTTTTGCTGCGCACTCGTTTCAGTTGCCTGAGATGATTGGTTAGTGGTTGGTGAGTCCGTTGTATGGACCACATGAATGACTTGCTCGGGAGGTTCCAACGTTTCCAATGCTAAGTCGAAACCTTCAATTTCACCATAGTTTTCAATTGCTTCTTTAGTCAAATTTCCTGCGATGCCGTCAATTTCAGAAGTATAATATCCTAAGTAGCTCAAAGATTGTTGGGTGTTTTTCACGCGATCGGACTGTTCACCGTAATGTAGTTTTTCTGCATGTTTCCGTACCACTTCATGATGATGTTTATCCATTTCATCCAATAAAGCCACAATGGTTTCTTCATTCATTGAACCGCTTGCCTGGAGCGCATGTTCTGATTGAAAGCTTCGCACCGCATGCTCCGTTAACACATTATAGTTTGCTGTAATTTCGCCTTGGTAATACCGCAATGTCTTTAATTTTCGTTGAAGCTCAACAACAGCTTGCTCGTGATCTCCATATTTCAGTTGCTTCATTTCTGAAATTTGTTCCTTTGTCTGTGCATCCACTGGCACATGAAGGATGAGAGGGGAGCTAAGCGCCAAACTACCTGCAACGGTACCCAACAAAAACGGTCTCTTTTTATTTTTTCGCAACATCAGTTCATCACCCCTTGCACCTTGATGTTTAAAAAATATGTACCATACGACGGATTTATTCAATACTACTAGGTTTGTTACAAGATTGTTATATAAAATACAATGAATTCCCTATCAATTTTAGGTACAATGAAATTAAATAGCAGGGGGCGAGAATGGTGAATAAAAATGAACAAGCCTATTTGGATTTATGTAAACACGTCATGGAAAACGGATCGGATCGAGGTGACCGTACAGGAACGGGAACCAGGTCAGTCTTTGGCCATCAAATGCGTTTTGACTTAACCGAAAACTTTCCATTATTGACAACCAAGCGAGTACCTCTTCGGTTGATTGTCAGTGAATTGCTTTGGTTTTTGAAAGGTGATACAAACATTCGGTACTTATTAAAGCATAATAATAATATTTGGAATGAATGGGCGTTTAAGAAATGGGTCGACAGCGATGATTATACCGGACCAGACATGCAAGATTTCGGGCTTCGTTCCCAACAAGATGAGCAGTTCAAGGAACAGTATGAAGAGCAGTTAGCCCTGTTCAAAGAGAAAATACTGACGGATGATTCATTTGCTGAAATTTATGGTGAATTAGGAAATGTATACGGAAAACAGTGGCGTGCATGGGAAGGACCCAATCACGGTGTCATCGATCAAATCAAGCAAGTCATCGAGCAAATTAAGACCAGCCCTTCCTCTAGACGGTTGATCGTTTCTGCCTGGAACCCAGATGACGTTCCGACAATGGCCTTGCCGCCGTGCCACACACTCTTCCAATTTTATGTGCAGGACGGCAAGTTATCCTGTCAGCTATATCAACGGAGTGGGGATATTTTTCTTGGCATCCCATTCAACATCGCAAGTTATTCGTTATTGACCCATTTGATTGCTCATGAGTGTGGGTTAGCGGTTGGCGAATTCATTCATACGATCGGTGATGCACATATTTACCAGAACCATTTTGAGCAAATCAAAACCCAGTTGTCACGCGATCCGAAAGAGGGTCCGACACTTCAGTTGAATCAAGACAAGAAAAGTATTTTTGATTTCGAAGTCGAGGATATCAGAGTTGAAAATTATCGCCCACACCCGGCAATCAAAGCACCTGTAGCTGTATAAGGAGTGAAGTAAGATGTTCTCACTAATTGTTGCATATGATGAAAACCGAGTAATCGGTTTTGAAAACGGAATGCCGTGGCACTTACCGAATGATTTAAAATACTTCAAAAGTATTACGACCGGAAAGCCAATCGTAATGGGACGAAAAACATTCGAATCGATCGGAAGACCGCTACCCAATCGGGAAAACATCATCTTGACGAGAGACCCTAATTACGAACAAGAGGGGTGTACGATTATCCATTCTTTGAACGAGTTGGATCGTTGGAAAGATGAAGAGGAAGTCGTCATCATTGGGGGAGCCAAAATTTTTGAGGATACGATCCAGTTGGTCGAACGAATGTATATCACTAAAATATTCGATAGCTTCCAAGGAGATACCTATTTCCCTTCAATTGATTGGAATGAATGGAAGGAAGTCAGTAGCCAAAAAGGAATTACCGATGAGAAAAACAAACACGAGCATGTATTCTATATTTTTGAACGCGTAAAACCGTGAACATTTTGTAACAGTTGCATCTTATATTTGCAAATTTCGTCCAAATCGGTGAAAATAGGAGTATAGAGATATAGAAATGGCAGGTGTTTGTTGTGAGCGTAGGAATTCCTGGGTTAATCTTGATTTTATTAATCCTGCTCGTTCTGTTTGGCCCTAAAAAGTTGCCTGAACTTGGTCAAGCGTTAGGAAAAACGTTGAAGGAATTTAAGAACTCAACGAAAGACGATCACGTAGATGAAAAGGAAACTGACAATCAATTAAAATAGAAAGACTCATTCAGAGTGAGGTGCAGTAATATGTCACTTGGAAGCATCGGAATTCCAGGATTGATCTTGATTTTGATCGTTGCTCTGCTTGTCTTTGGACCTTCTAAATTGCCTGAAATCGGAAAGGCATTTGGAAGCTCCCTAAAAGAGTTTAAAAAGGCAACGAATGATTTGGTGAATGATGACTCATCAACGGATAAAAAGGATTCGAACCAAAAAGATGGTCAATAAGCATGGCTGATGATACAAGATGTAAGGGAATCCCTTACATCTTATTTTATTCTGGCGTATCGTCATAAAATAGATTAGAATAGATTCCAGGCTTAACTCCAAAAGGGTGAAGGATATGGCAAATAAAATCGAATCAACCCCGGATGATATGCATTGGACAGATCACCTTGGTGAATTGCGAAAGAGGATTTTCCTTTCTTTATTCGTATTCATCGTTTTTTTTGGACTGGGGTTTTATTTCGCAAAGGATATTTATTTTTACGTCGAAGGCGATGTTCCTTTTGAATTAACAATTTTGAGTCCATTCGAAATTATTTGGGTTTATATTATGATCGCAACAATGACTGGCTTAATGATCACGTTACCGTTCTTCGGTTTACAGCTTTGGTTGTTCATCAAGCCTGGTTTGACGAAAAAAGAACAACGAATCAGCCTGATGTACATACCGGCAATGTTTATTTTGTTTGTACTCGGTCTCGGATTCGGATACTTTTTTATCAAAGATTTGATTTTGGACTTTTTACTGGATTTAAGTGATGGCGTTGTACAAGAAATGTACACGGCACGCAATTATTTCAAGTTTATCATGCAAACAACGATTCCGTTTGCATTGTTTTTCGAAGTCCCACTGATTTCCATGTTTTTGACGAGTCTAGGAATTCTAGACCCTCGCTTTATGAAAAAAACGCGAAAATATGCTTATTTGATTTTAGTGATTTTGGGAGCGATGTTGTCTCCGCCGGACTTTATTTTACAGTTACTCGTGGCAGGTCCGCTCATCGTACTTTATGAGATTGCGATTGTGATGTCCAGCATCGTTCACCGAAGACGGATGAAACAATTGAAAGCTCTATATATGGATTCAGATGAATAACAAGTGTAGGTGATCGAATGAAAAGTTTTTATCATTTTGCCATGCGTTATCGTGGTGTCAAAGATAAGCATGATCCTAAAAAACGATTAGCTGACTGGATGTTTCACGAACATGATTTTCCTAAGCAATCCAATGATCACCATGAACTGACGGATTACTTGGAGTTTAACAGTCCATTTCCTGAAGCACTCATTACCTTTGATGAGATGTGGGAAGAATATATATCCAACGAAGAGTAAGTCAATCGTTCGACTGAAGCTATTTCTGGCTATTTGCTGGGAATGGCTTTTTATTTTGACTGGTTATTCCTACATATATTTTAAAACGTGAAACTTCCGTGCAGCGTTTGAATCACGTATAATGAAAGTAAGAATTTAAATTGAAAGGTATGGACTCAGAAAAACGGTTAAGAAGAGGTGAAGGGATGTCTAATCAATTTGTGATGCAATGGAAATTAGTCACCGAAGGAAGAGAACGCCGAATTTCAGAGGAGAACGATATCTTTGAGATCACGTTTGATGGTTATCAAATATTTCCGATGGAGGAACCGATTGATATCCAGCGTTCGCTCGATTCAGATCAAATCGGCACTGCAAAAATTGTCAAATTATCATTTTCAAACGGCATGACGATTTGCCATTATCACTTAATTTCTTTATATAGCGTCAATTAATGACAAGATCCTTTCATTATTCTGTCGAAAGCTTTAATTTCCTGCGGTTTCCCAGGAAATAATAAGGGGAAATAATATGCGTATCACAACCGATTGGCAGCATGTATTGCAAGATGAATTTTCAAAACCTTATTTTCAGGAATTGATTCAACACCTTCAAGCCGAATATGAACATGAAACGGTTTATCCGCCAAAAGAACACGTATTTCAAGCTTTTAACGAAACTTCTTTTGAGGATACCAAGGTCGTCATTCTTGGTCAGGATCCCTATCATGGGCCAAACCAAGCAAACGGAATGTCTTTTTCGGTTCAAAGAGGTATACCTATTCCACCTTCTTTGCGAAATATCCATAAAGAGTTGGCAGACGATCTTGGCTGTGACCGACCCTCCCACGGTGACTTGACAAAATGGGCGAAGCAAGGTGTACTCTTATTGAATTCGGTCTTGACAGTGAAGGAAGGCCAAGCGTTATCTCATCAAAACATTGGATGGGAAGTATTTACGGATCGTGTGATTGAAATCATCAGCAAGCAAAAGGAAAACGTAGTCTTTATCCTTTGGGGAAAGCAAGCATTGGTAAAAGGACAAGGCATTAATCCTTTTAAACATTATGTCGTTCACGCAGCACATCCGAGCCCCCTTTCAGCCCATCGCGGATTTTTTGGAAGTAAACCCTTTACAGATACGAACAATTATCTGACGGATAAAGGGTTAGCACCGATTGATTGGAAAGTTGATTAAATCTCAATCCGCCCAAACGTGATAGCTGTCCCAGTCGTAAGCTATAAGTAGCAGTTTATGAGGAGGCTTTCATTATGTATCCGTTTGGACCTTATCAACAGCCACCAGCACAAAAACCGCCATTTTTGCAGCAAGTGCTGGATTACTTACCAAAAAGTTCGCAGCCAACTTATGGAGCGGGGCCATTTATGCATGCCCCTGTTCAACAAACAGGTGGGTTATTGAATTCAATCACAAAAGTTCATAAGGGGCTACAAATCGTCCAACAAGTGTTACCCATTTGGAAACAGTATGCCCCACTAGTAAAAAATGCGCCGATGTTAATTGATATGGCCAAGATCATGTTATCTGACGATCAGGAAGAGGAAGAAGAACAAGAAAACAAACACGAACAACTGGAAGAAATGATCGACCAAAATGTGAAGGGAGATCAGGAAACTCCTAAACCTTGGAAATCCAAGCCATTGAAGGCAGAAGATAAAAAGAAGGATCCATATAACGGACTTCCTGCACCGAAACTATATATTTAAGAAAGGTGATCGCAATGGATAAGCAATTCAAAAAAGCAACGTTTGCTGGAGGATGTTTTTGGTGTATGGTTGAACCATTTGACCGTAGACCAGGAATTGAAGAAATCGTATCAGGATATACCGGAGGACATGTAGAAAATCCAACTTATGAGGAAGTTTGTTCGAACACAACCGGCCACTTAGAAGCCGTAGAGATTACGTATGATCCTGAAATTTTTCCGTATGATCAGTTACTGGAACTCTATTGGCAGCAAATTGACCCAACGGATGCAGGTGGTCAATTTGCCGATCGGGGTGAATCATACAAGCCAGCGATATTCTACCATGACGACGAACAAAAAGAGCTTGCCATTCAGTCGAAACAAAAAATCGAAGAGAGCAACAAATTCGATCAGCCGATTGTTGTTGAAATCCGACCTGCACAAACATTTTATCGAGCGGAAGATGAACACCAAGATTATTATAAGAGGAACTCATTTCACTACCAAATGTATAAGAAAGGTTCCGGACGTAAAGATTTCATCGAGAAAAATTGGAAAAACGAAGATAAAGAAGATTTAAAAAAACGATTGAATGATATGCAATACACCGTCACCCAGGAAGACGGAACGGAACCACCCTATCAAAATGAGTACTGGGATCATGAAGAAGAGGGCATTTATGTCGATATCGTAAGCGGTGAACCTTTATTTTCCTCGACGGATAAATACGATGCGAATTGTGGTTGGCCAAGCTTCACCAAGCCGATTGCACCATTAGAAGAAGAATTGGATACCTCCTTTGGAATGAGACGAGTAGAGGTGCGGAGTGGACATGCTGATTCACACCTTGGTCATGTGTTCCCGGATGGACCGCAAGACAAAGGCGGTATGAGATATTGCATCAATTCGGCCGCACTCCGATTCATCCCTAAGGATCAATTGAAAGAGAAGGGCTATGGCAAGTATCTACAATTATTTGAATAAAGGATGTACAATCACTAATCAAACGTTTGATTAAATCGTGGAGGGAAAAAGCGGATGATTCACAAAACGTGGCACGATCACAAAGCATTGAAGCAAATCAAATGCATGCACACAAATGCCAAAAAATTTACTGTGACTGATTGCTTAACCGAAGGAAAGACGTACGACGTCAAAAACGAAACCGATGAATTTTATTTCGTCATTGATGACACAGGTAAAATGGGCGGTTTCCATAAGTATTACTTTGAAGAAATAGAGTAAATGAAAT
>CALGNY010000157.1 GCA_937958375.1 uncultured Bacillaceae bacterium | reverse complement strand
TGAATGGAACTCATTATTAATTTATCGATCAATGGAATCGCAACAGGTATGTTGATTTTCCTGATTGCCTCCGGACTGACGTTGATATTTGGTCTGATGAGTGTGTTGAACTTTGCTCATGGTGGTTTGTTCGTATGGGGTGCGTATAGTGGCGTGTTCTTCTTTGGGTTGACCGGAAGCTTTTGGATCGGTGTCATCTGTGCAGTCATCACGGGTCTTGTGTTAGGTCTCTTGACGGAAGTCTTCATTATCCGGCCCGTCTATGGAAACCATATCCAACAAATTTTGATCACCCTCGGCTTGATGCTCGTGCTATCGGAATTGATCAAAGTCGTTTTCGGACCGAATGTGTTGCCGGCACCTGTGCCTGAGTATTTGAAAGGGAGTTGGCTGATCGGCGATGTGACAATCATCAAATACCGACTCTTCATCATTTTAGTCGGTGCACTCATCTTCTGCATCATGTATTTCACACTGAAATATTCAAAGATTGGGTTAATCGTCCGGGCAGGTGTCATGAATAAGGAGATGATTCAAGCGCTTGGGATCAACATCAAGTCGGTATTCATTCTCGTCTTTATGGTCGGTTCGGCATTGGCGGCTTTAGCGGGTGCGCTATTTGCACCTAGTGCGGGTGCGATTTATGCCGAGCTCGGGATGGAATTTGGGATTTATGCGTTCATCGTTGTCATTATCGGTGGAATGGGTAGTATTCCTGGTTCATTGTTCGCGGCCCTTCTCGTTGGACTTGCCAATACGTTTACCGCGTATTACATGCCGATTCTTTCGATGGTCGTGACGATGTTGATTATGTTACTCGTCTTATTGTTCCGTCCTCAAGGATTATTTAATGTGAGTGGGGTGTCCAACAAATGATCTTGAAAAAAATGCAAACATCCACTCGAGTTTATATTCTGGTCGCGATTGCCTTGGCGTTTCTGCCGTTCATCAATGATTCACGCTGGTTCATGTTTTTGATGATGCAGATCTTCGTCTTTGCGATTTTTGCGATGAGTTATGACTTATTGCTGGGCTATACGGGGATTGTTTCGTTTGGGCATGCGATGTTTTTCGGTACAGGGGCATATAGTGTCGCGATTGTGATGGACCGGATGGATGCGACCTTTGCGAGTTTTCTGCTCGGGACGCTGGTTGCGGTCGTGATCGGTGGGTTCATATCGTTTTTGGCAGGTATGCTGACGTTGAAATTGAAGAGTCATTATTATGCGATGTTGACGCTCGCATTGGCTGGAATGTTTTTATACGTCGCTGAACGGTGGCGCTCGGTTACGGGTGGGAATGATGGATTTACGTTCCGGATTCCTGAACTGCCTGGTGTGTTGCAGGATCATCGCAATCTCGTGATTTATTTGTTCTGTTTATTGTCGATGGTGTTGTTGTTCTTTGGGATGAAGCGGATTACTGAATCGCCACTTGGTCGGGTGCTCGTCGGGATTCGTGAAAATGACCAACGCGTCGAATCGCTTGGGTACCGGATCATGCCGTACAAAGTGTTGATCAGTGTCATTTCTGGAATGGTCGCAAGTCTTGCAGGGGTTTTGTATTCCCTGACGATCCGGTTTGTCGACACGAGCGTGTTTGATATCCAAGTCACATTGGATGCGCTGATGATGACGATTATCGGTGGTGTCGGAACATTGCTTGGACCAATTATCGGAGCGGCCATCATTAATTTTGCGCATCACTTCTTATCCGATTTGGCAGATGTGCATTGGATTTTCCAACGATGGACGATTTTATTCGGGACGGTATTCATTTTAGCCGTGATTTTCTTCCCGAATGGCATTGTCGGTACGATCCAAAAGAAATATGCAGCACGGAAGGCGAATCAACAGCAATCCAAAGCGAAACAAGAAGAAAAAGCTGTGCAGAAAGAGGGGGCATAACGATGAGTTCAACGATTCAATCGTATGTCATTCGCTACCAGGAACAAGGCAGTGGCACAGCTAATGTCGTCAAAATCAAAGTGACCAATGTACAAAACGAAGAAGAAACGTTTTTTGATCATCTAGATGATGCGCTTTCGTTTATTCGGGAAGCGATTGAAGGGTCACCAGTAAAGCGGGGTGAGGTGATTGACTAATGTCGGCATCGTTTCAACGGGTGTCTATCTTCCAGATGAACGGATGACGGGTGAGGAAATTGCCAAGCGTTCGGGTGTGCCGGTTGAGGTCGTCCGCGAAAAAATGGGCATCCGGGAAAAACCGATTCCTGGTCCTGATGATCATACGGTGGCGATGGGCGTCCGGGCAGCCGAAAAAGCATTTGAAGCCTGCGATGTGAAGCCCGGAGATATCGACTTAATCGTCTACATCGGTGAGGAACATAAGGAATATTTATTGTGGACGGCAAGCATTAAAATGCAGCAGGACCTGGGTTGCACGAATGCTTGGGGGTTCGATGTCGCCTTGCGTTGCGGCACAACAATCATGGCGATGAAAGTTGTCAAAGACATGATGACCGCCGACCCGTCGATCCAGACGGCGCTTTTGGCAGGTGGCTATCGAAACGTCGATTTTATTCACTATGATAATCCGCGCACACGGTTTATGTACAATCTCGGTGCGGGTGGTGCGGCGATGATTTTACAAAGAGACGCTGATGAAAACTTGATTCATGGAAGCCATTTGATGACGGATGGGTCGTTTTCTGAAGATGTGATGGTCGTCGGTGGCGGAACGAAACAACCGATGTCCGCTGAAGTGCTGGATCAAGGCCTCTATCAACTCGATGTCCATGACTCGGAAGGAATGAAACAACGGTTGGAAGAAAAATCGATGGCGAATTTTTTGGAAGTCATTCATCGGGCACTCGAGAAATCAGGCTATACGGCAAAAGACATCGATTATCTGGCGATTTTGCATATGAAAAAATCCGCGCACGATTATGTCCTTCAGGAACTTGGCTTGTCTTCTGAGCAATCGATTTATTTGGAGGACTACGGACATATCGGGCAAATGGATCAAATCCTTTCCTTGGAGCTTGCACGTCAACAAGGTAAAGTAAAAGAAGGTGATCTGGTCGTTTTCGTCAGCGCAGGAATCGGTTATGCGTGGGGAGCGACCGTGATTGAATGGGGAAGAGGAGGCGTTTTGAAAAATGATTGATTCATTGCAAACGATTGAGATACCAAATGGTGAACGGATTGCTTACCGGGAACGTGAGGGTAGCGGAAAGGTGTTGTTGTTGATTCATGGCAACATGGTCTCATCGAAGCATTGGGACCTGTTGTTCGAGTCGCTCGATTCAGATTTTCATTTGATCGCACCAGATCTGCCAGGTTTTGGCGGTTCGAGCTACAACAAGCCAATTGATGCGATCAATGATTTTGCGGTGACGATCGAGCAATTCATCGAACAGTTGGGCATCCAACCGTATGCGATCCTTGGCTGGTCGATGGGTGGCACGGTCGCGATGCAGTACTGTGCCAATGTAGAAAACCCGTGTGAAAAACTGTTGTTGCTTGCTTCGGGTTCGACTCGTGGCTATCCGTTTTATCCAACGATTCCAGACGGTAGCATGCCGACCCCTGACCAACGCTTGAAGACGTATGAAGAAGTGAAAAAGGATCCGGGAAAAACACAAGTGATGGAGCAGGCGCAACAAAATCAAGATAAAAAAACGATGAAAATGGTTTGGGATACAGCGATTTATACGCAAAAGAAACCCTCTCCTGAAAAATATGATGCCTATTTAGACGATATTTTCACGCAACGCAATATTGCCGAGTGTTACCATGCGCTCAATCAATTCAATATCAGTCCGGTACATAATGGATTGGTTGAGGGGACGAATGAGGTCGCCAAGATCGATGTACCGGTGTTAGTGATGCAAGGCGATCTCGATTATGTCGTCGTACCGCAAATGGCTCAGGAAATCATGGAAGATCTGACTGGGGATGTGACGTACAAAGAGCTCACGGGCTGTGGGCATTCCCCGATGATTGATGACCTGGATACGCTTGTTGAAACGATTGAAGATTTTTTAGCTGACGGAGAGGATGACTGACATGCGATTGAAAGATAAAGTAGCAATCATTACAGGCAGTGCCGGTGGGATTGGATTTGAAGCCGCCACGCGCTTTGCGAAAGAAGGTGCGAAAGTCGCAATCACGGATTTCAACGAAGACGAAGGGAAAAAGCGAGAGAAGGAATTAAGCGAACGCGGTTTTGATGCACTTTTTGTACAGGTCAATGTCGCGGATCGTAGCAGTGTCGATGCGATGGTCGAGACGGTAAAAAACCATTTTGGAAAAATCGATATTTTAGTCAATAATGCTGGGATTACCGCAGATGCGATGCTTTCAAAAATGACGGTTGAACAATTTCAACGCGTGATCGATGTGAATCTGACGGGTGTTTTTCATTGTACGCAAGCGGTCTTGCCGCATCTAATCGAGAACGGAAAAGGAAAGGTGATTAACACGTCTTCGGTTTCGGGCGTTTATGGAAATGTCGGACAGACGAACTATGCGGCAGCGAAAGCCGGATTGATTGGCATGACCTACACATGGGCGAAGGAGTTGGCGCGGAAAAACATCAACGTCAATGCGGTTGCGCCTGGATTTACGGAAACGTCGATGGTAACGACGGTTCCAGATCATATTATTGACGGGTTGAAGGAGCAAGTGCCGATGAAGCGGCTCGGGCAACCAACCGATATTGCCAACGCCTATCTGTATTTGGCGAGTGACGAGTCCGATTATGTGAACGGACATGTGCTTCATGTCGACGGTGGAATCATCATGTAACGAGGGGATTGAGGAAGGAGTGGTGATATGCTGAGGGAACTGGACTGGATTGCTTCGCGGGCAAGGCTTTATCCGAACGATCCAGCGGTGATTTTATCGGAGACGGATGAGACATTTACCTATCAAGAAATCGATGATCGGGCAGCTCGGTTGAGTCGATTTTTTATTCAAAAAGGAATCGGAAAAGGAGACCGGGTCGCGTTGCTTGCTCCGAATGACTTGAGTTATTTTGATTTTTTGTTCGCCTGTATGAAAACCGGAGCGATCTTTGTACCGCTCAATTGGCGGTTGAGTGAATCGGATTTGACGTACGTGTTGGAGGATTGTGAACCGAAGCTTGTTGGTATTCACGACGAAATGCTAGACGATCACGCATGGATGGTTGACACGTATGACACGATACAAATTGGCAGTCCGATTTATATAGAAAAATTGAGCGTTTCTCGGTCATTTGATCTTCAAGCAGTCCCTTTAATCGAGACCGATCCACTTGCCATGGTCTATACCGGAGGAACGACCGGAAAACCCAAGGGCGCGGTGCTTAGTCATCGGTCGATTTTATGGAACGGACTGAATACGATTATTAGTTGGGGATTGACGAAGGAAGACTGTACATTGACTGCGATTCCGATGTTTCATTCGGGTGGGTTGAACGCCTTATCGACTCCGGTATTGCTCGCGGGTGGAACGGTTGTTTTACAGTCAAAGTTTGAGCCGGTCGAAGCGGTACGAAATCTATTGAACTATCAATGCTCCATCGTTTTATTCATTCCGACGATGTACCACATGATCACGCAGACGGAAATTTTCCAAGAGAGCGACTTTCCTCAAATGAAGGTATTTCTGTCTGGTGGAGCTCCGTGTCCGTTGACGATTTACGAGCGGTTTATTGAAAAGGGTCTCGAATTTAAAGAGGGCTATGGGTTAACCGAAGCGGGGCCGAATAATTTTTATATCGACCCTCGAATTGCCAAGCTCAAAAAAGGCTCTGTCGGAAAAGAGATGATGTTCAATCAGATCCGGATTGCAGATGAAGAAGGTGAACCGGTCGAGCTGGGTGAAGTCGGTGAACTATGGCTTCGTGGCAATCATTTGTTTGAGTTTTATTGGAATGATGAAGAGGAGACCGAAACCTCGATTACCGACGGCTGGCTGAAAACCGGTGACCTGGCACGTCGCGATGAAGAGGGATTTGTTTATATCATCGGGCGGAAAAAAGAGATGATCATTTCAGGTGGTGAAAATATTTATC
>CALGNY010000156.1 GCA_937958375.1 uncultured Bacillaceae bacterium | reverse complement strand
CCGTGTTACCGCCGTGAAAGGGCGGTGTCTTAACCACTTGACCAACGGGCCATAAGGCTTCATTAAAAGATTATTACTGACAATGTTCATTTGCTCAACCCGACCGACAAAGGCCGTTAAATAAGCATGTTCTTTTAATCACCAAGAACAATATTAACCCAAAAATATATAAAATGCAATTAAATTTCTAGCAAAAATAATAATCAAAATCCCTTGGTCTTGCCAACTTAATTTACCCGAAAAACATCTAGGTTAAAAGTGGAAATTTTTCACCCTGAACTGACCGCGATCGTTGAACGATATCTTCGCCTCCTATATATTTTTAAAGATGCAATTTAAAAAAATCCCCCACTCCGAATAGGAATGAGAGGATTTTGTCTAAAAAACTTAAGTGATTTTACCTTTCCTTTGCAACAAGACAGCGACAATGACGATCAATCCTTTAAACGCATCACTCAACAATGGAGGTACCCCGAATAAATTGAGTAAGTTATTCAATACGGAAATAATCAATACACCATAAACCGTACCGAGAATGAATCCTCGTCCACCCATCATACTCGTACCACCGACCACAGCGGCAGCAATAGCGTCCATTTCCAGACCCCTACCTGAGCCTGCGACATCCATCGAACCAATCCGGGAAACCTGAATAATCGCTGCCAATGCGACAAGCAATCCCATTAAAGCATAGACACGCATTTTTACTTTGTTGACATTGATCCCTGAAAGTCTGGCAGCTCTTTCGTTGGAACCGACGGCTATTATTTGCCTTCCGAAAGTCGTACGCTTCGATACATAATACATGATTGCGGCTATAATCAACCAATAGATGATTGGCATAATCATCAAATTGCCAATTTGAAAACTAGAAATATGTAAAAACTCTTGAGGAACTCTTGGATTATAACCTTGCATCGCTTCTTGGGTGACACTTCTGAAAATCATCATCGCTCCAAGTGTAGCTATAAAGGGAGGAACCATTCCTTTCGTTATGGTCAGTCCGATCAATGTACCCAATAGATAGCCGAACAACGGGACGAGAATCAGCGTGAGCAGAATGGCCGGAACGCCTGTGATTCCCATCATCCCGAGAATGCCCTTTTCACCAACATCGACGAGCATCATGGCAAACGCTCCTGTTGCCACCAACGTCGCACCGACGGATAAATCGATTCCACCTGTCATAATGACAAACGTCATTCCTAAAGCGACAATCGCAATTCCAGCATTATTACGTAAAATATTGATCCAGTTATTGGACCATGACTGAAACCAGCTACCAACGGAATCATAATCAAAACCGAGCACCAAGGTTTGAAGAATAACCATTATGATCAGTGCAATGAAGATGCTAAATAATGGATCGTTATGCCATCGATATCGAAACCATTCGATAAAGTTCCTCTTTTCTTCTACGCTTTCATTTCCCATAATTGGTTTTTCACTCCTTCATTATGTCAGCTGTCCGCCAGTAGCCAATTTCATGATATTGTGATCGGTCATTTCTTTCTCGACGAGTTCACCTTGGATGACTCCTTGGTACATCACATAACTCCGATCACAAACCCGTATAATCTCATTCGCTTCACTCGAAAGAACGACCACAGCAATATTTTCATCAGCCAATTTCAGAATAATATCGTAAATATCTTCTTTAGCCCCTACATCAACACCTTGTGTAGGATTGTCTAAGATAAGAATCTTCGGTTCGGTTGCCAACCATTTTGACAGAACCACCTTTTGCTGATTGCCTCCGGAGAGTTTGGTGATGTTATCCGTCATTTTTTCCATTTTAATGTTTAACAGTTTTCTTTGCTCTTCGAATTTCTTCCTATGTAAAGGAACATCAATGATTCCGTTCTTAGAAAATTTCGGCCACGTGGCAATGGCGCTATTCTCCAAAATATCCATATCCGGAATGATCGCATTTTCTTTTCGGTTCCTCGGTAAATAGGCGATTCCATTTTTAATCGCATTCATCGTGCTATTCCGTTTGACTTCTTTACCATCAACAAAAATCTTTCCACTCGTGATCTCATTCGCTCCGAATATCGATTGAAAGAGTTCACTACGACCATCTCCAAGCAAACCGGTAAAGCCAATTACTTCTCCTTCTTTGATCGAAAAATGAATATCTTTAAATGCATGATGATATGTAAGACCTTCAACGCGCAAAACCTCTTTACCAAGGTCTCTTTTTCTTGCCAACGGTTCCGTCCGCACATCATAGCCGACCATAAAGCGTGCCAAATCTGAGATGGTAACGTCCTTGACGTCTCCTTCAGATACTAATTTCCCGTCTCGCAGCACAGCATAGCGATCACACACCTGCATCACTTCTTTAAGTTTATGGGAAATAAAAATGATTCCAACGCCTTCATCCTTCAATGTCTTCATCATTTGAAACACACGGTCAATTTCCGAATCCGTCAGTGAAGTTGTCGGTTCATCCATAATTATGATCGATGCGTTTGAAATCATAGCGCGACAGATTTCGATAATTTGTTTATAAGAAGCATCAAGCTCATCAACCATACGTTTAGGGTCCAGCTGAATATTCATACGCTCGAAAATTTCTTCCGTATCTGCAATCATTTTTTCAAGATCCAATGACCCTCGTTTCGTTTTTGGTTCTCTTCCAAGAAACATATTTTCATAGATTGGTAAGTCATTGATCAGATTCAATTCCTGATGAATGAATGAAATGCCTTTTTCCTGCGAATCCAATGGCTTGTGAAAATCAACCGGGTCTCCATCGACCACAATGGATCCCTGGTCTGGTTGATGCACACCACCCAGAATGTTCATTAACGTTGACTTCCCAGCACCATTCTCACCCAGGAGGGCATAAATCTCTCCTCCTTTGATGGTGAGGGAGACATCTTTAAGGACATCATTACTCCCAAATGATTTTCTAATATGATTCATTTCGATATCCATTCGATCACTTCCAGACTGTTGATTGAAAGAGGGGCTATTGTATGGCATAACCCCTCTTGTTTATCCACTTAAATCCTTTCCCTACTAGTAAGGTGAGTTTTCATCGAGAAATTCTTCATAGTTTTCCCGATCGACGACAGTGGTAGGAATGATGACATCTTGCTCAACGTCTTCACCATTCAATACATCAACCGCAAGATCGACAGCATCTTCTACCATCGCTGGGCTGTAGAGTGCAGATTGAATCCAGATATCTTCATTCTCAGGCATCATTTCAAAGTATTCTTGTGCACCGCCACCACCTGTTACGACTTGAATATCATCTCTGCCCGCTTCGTTGATTGCTTGCAGAACGCCAATTGACGTTTCATCATCGAGAGAGTAAACCGCATCAATTTGATCATTTGCCGTTAAAATATCAGCAAAATCACTCAAACCCGCTTCTCTCGTAAACTCAGTCGAGTACGTCATCAAATTCAAATCTGGTGCAATCTCGTCAATCGTGTCCAGAAAACCTTTTACTCTTAACTCCGAAACGGACCCGGCTGAAGGCACTTCCAAAATGACGACGTTTCCTTCCGTTCCGATTTTATCGACAATGTAATGGGCCCCTTGAACACCCATGTCCTCGTTATCGCCTGCGACTCGGTAAACCCCTTCCGTATCGATGACGATATCAAAGTTCACAACTTCGATTCCTTCATCAATCGCTCGTTGGATGGGCACTTCCATACCTTCCCATTGTGGAAACGCTACAATGGCATCGGCTCCCCACGTAATCAAGTCATCCAGTTGTGATGTCATTTCCTCAGCGTCACCACTTGTTTGGACCTGATACTCCACCTCATCGGATAACTCCTTTGCACGCTCCTCGGCATGGTAGGCGACTGCGGCTACCCAACCATGTGTCACTTCTGGTGCCAGAATACCGATCTTATGCTTATCCCCGCTGCTTTCCCCTTGCGTTTCACCACTTGCTTCGTCATCACTCCCACACGCACTCAACAACATCATGCTCAGGAAGAGAAATGACATTAACGTCAACAATTTCTTCATTTTTTTACCCTCCATTATTGGATTTGATTGTTTCTCAGCAATGCCAAGATCATCAGGTTGCTACTTTCTAACGAAGAACCCCCTAAATGTTTTTCATAGTTGGTATTTATTTAAATAATGCGAAAAGAGCTTTTCACATTATAAAAACCGTAAATTTAGCCTGACTGAGTATGTATGTAATAGCGCTTTCAAAGTTTTAGATCTTTACGATTTGGCCACTTTCCAAAGATAACTGAATCGCTTGGAGGAGATGAATGACATAGCGAACATCCTTTAATGGGATAACCTCATTTTCTATGTCATGTTCGATACAACGTATGAAATAGGAAAGCTCATTGTTGAAAGGATCGTTTGTATCCATTTCTAAAGAGGTTTGCTCATTTTGAGTATAGTAAATGAGTTGATCGGTACTTTGATCGATGCCTTCAATATTCTCACCTGCGGTTACCCGAAATTCCATGATTTCTTTGTTTGTTTGTGCCCTGAAGTTCATTGTGAACGGGTATCCATCCGGCATCTGATTCGATGCTTCGACATATGCTTTGCTTTGATTTTTGAAAACGAGCGTAGTCATGATCTGATTCCAAGCCCCATACTCATTTTGATTGCCGACGGCGTAAACTGAATCGACTTCTCCCAGCAAATAATAGACATAATCAATATCGTGAATATGGAGGTCGAACAAAGCGCCTCCGCTCTTATCGGGATCCTTGAACCAGTCACTCCACGAAGGGAATTGACTGAGCCGTTGGGCATGGACAACTTCGATATCTTTTAATTGATCGGATAGGCTATACGATTTTATCCGACCATACGCTGGCCAAAATCTCAGAATATGACCAACAAACAGTTTGACGCCATTCCTTTTGACCGCGTGGAGAATTCGATCATACGATTCGGTTGATAACGTCAATGGTTTTTCGCAAATGATATGCTTGCCGGCATTGGCTGCTTTGATGATGTATTCCTCATGCAAATACGTCGGCAGACAAATATCGATGACATCAATCGCTTGATCTTCCAATAATGCATCATAATCATTTATGAACGCACCATTATACGAACTGCGTATCTCCGGGTCTTTCACTTCACTTCGCGTACAAATCGCAGTGACTTGACAATGATCCATCTGTTGATAGGCATCCAAATGGGATTTTCCAATAAAACCTAACCCAACCAAACCAATCGTGACCATGAATTGATCTCCTTCCAACAACTCTCTTTAACCCAATAACTGCGATAGATAATGATAGGATCGCTTAACGGCTTCATTGACTTCCTCAAGATTCTCCGGTCCTTTTGCAGTAAATTCGATTTCGACACTAATCGGACCTTTATAGTTCGCTTTTTCAAGTGTGTTGAATAGCCGGCGGAAATCCATATCACCATCACCAATCGCAGGGAAATTCCACTCATTATAAGCACCCAGCTTATCTTTCAAATGGATGAACGACACATAATCCGCGGATGCTTCCAAATCCTCATAAGGCAATTGATTGCCATACATTATGACATTGCCCGGATCGTAAGCGATTTTAATGCGGTCATTTAAATGTTTTGAGAGTTCTTTCAGTGAAACCCCTGTCGCAAAATTGTTACCATGTGTTTCGATGACTAATGTTTTGTTGAGTCGTTCACATTTTTGGATCACGGGTTCTAATTTCTCGGAAAGAATGGAGATGTCGTCAATTACGTCGGTGTCTCCGTGAGAGTCCCCGGTTCCCGTCACAAGATATTGACAATCAAATACTTCCGTGAGGTCAACGTTTTTTCTCAAATGTTCGATGCCTTCATCGGACATCACGTTGCTATGCCCACTAATACCAATACATGTCAATCCATAGCGCTTCAACATCTCTTTGACGTCGTTCAGTTTTTCTTTCGGCATGTCATGTAAAATATGGTCGGTATGATCTCTAACAGCTGAAATTTCAATTTGGGTAAATCCTGCTTCTCGTGCACCTTTCATTGCTTCTTCCAATGGGTAGCCATGGTATGTATTGGAGTTAATGGCGAGTTGTTCAATCATGTTCTCACTCCCTTCTGACTCAATAAGTTTATTAGTTAGTTGAATCCAGCAACTTTTCGATGACCCTTAACGAGCTGATCGCTTCCTCTCCAGGAATGATTGACGGTTTATCATGAATGATCGAATCGACAAAAGCATCTATGACACCGGTATTCGTTTGATTATCATTGGTTTGAAGAGATTCAAGCTCATATTTGATGGTCGCTCCATCTTTGGTTTCTACAATCAGCTGATGCTCGGGATCGTGATAGATTTTGATGATCCCTTCCTCACAATATAAGGTTGTCGAATTATCTTCTTCCCCGTAATACGTCCACGAAAAGGAGGCTGTTCCAAGCCGGCCTTTTTTCGTTTTCAATGCACAAACGACGTTATCGTTGACTTCAATCGGTTCGTTATTTTCATCGAGTTTGTGTAAAGCGCCCTGAAATCCATGTACCTCTTCGATTTCATCATTTAATAAATAGTGAATCAGATCGATTTTATGGATTCCCAAGTCCCCAGCAACACCGAATTGGGATCGTTCTTTTTTGAAAAACCACGTGGCATTGGATTTGGTGACTCCCCAACTTTCAGGACCTTGATGACCGAACGTCGTCTTAAACGTCAACACCTCTCCAAGCTCTTTCTTTTCAATTAACTCCTTTGCTTTTTGATGCACTTTGGTCAGTCGTTGGTTGTGGTCGACCATCAGCTTCTTGCCCGATTTGTGAGCAGCGTCGACAATTTTCTGTGCATCCTCCACACTTGTTGCCAAAGGTTTTTCACATAGAACGTGTTTGCCACTCAACAAAGCGTTTGTCGAATGAATATGATGGACCTCATTTGAAGAACAATCACTGATCGCATCAATGGATGGGTCATTTAATAAATCATCGAGCGTGTCGGCAACTTGCCCGCCAAAAGCTTCGGCTAATGCTTCCGCTCTGTATCGGTTTCGATCGTAGAACACAATCTTTTGTACATAAGGATTCTCGGCATATTCCGGGGCATGGCGGTATTTTGCAATCGAACCACATCCAATAATGCCTACATTGATTTGCACAATGCTACCTCCTTTTTTCTAATTTAAAGTTGATTCACGAATAATTAACTCGTGGTCCATAATCAGACTTTCCACGGATTGACCTTTGATTTTATCGATTAACATTCGTGCTGCCTTATGTCCCATGTCATACATAGGCTGTGATACCGTAGTCAGTGTGGGATTGGTCATATTCGAGAAACTGATGTTATCAAATCCGACAACTGCCATTTCATCTGGAATCTTCAACCCTCGGACATTCGCTTCCTTCAATGCGCCAATCGCTAACGTGTCAGATACCGCAAAAACAGCTGTCGGACGGTTTTCCAGGCGAAGGATTTTTCTCATGACCTGGACACCTTCCTGAAAGTCTAAGCCTTGTGTGTTAAAAATCCACTCGTCATTAACCGGGATATCAAATTCTTTTAATGCACGCTCGTAACCCTTTCTTCTTTGTCGCGCATAAAGAAAACTTTCATCAAAATTTATGAACGCAATTTTTTCATTCCCTAATTTGATCAAATGTTTTACTGCTCGATAGGCAGCAGCTTCATTGTCGATCGCCACATATGGAATGGGAACCTCTTCATAATACTCACTGCATAAAATAATGGGATGCTTCTGAGCTAATTCAGTCAGTTTATGTATGTCCACTGTAGGATTCATGGAAATGATCCCATCTGCCAATTTGTTTTTCACCATGTTCAGGAAAGTCGTCTCCCGTTCAGGATTCGAATCAGCATCACAAAGTAAAATATTATAGTCGTTCGCGATCGAATAATCCTCAATTCCGTTAATAATTTCACTGTAGTAAGGGTTTGAGAAGCTATGGATCAATACGAGCAACAAGCGACTCTCGGAGTTTCTGAGATTACGGCCCAGCATACTTGGTTCATATTTCAGATCCTTTATCGCTTGTTCCACTTTTATTCGGGTACTGGAGGCAACCGATATTCGATTATTTAGTACTCTGGATACGGTCGCACTTGAGACACCTGCTTTACGAGCAACTTCTTGGATTGTAGCCACGATGTATTCCTCTTTCCAAATGTGATATTATGTTATGAAATCGATTACATTTATTACAGTTTAAAATATTGAGAATTATTAGTCAACATGTTTTTGAAATTATTTTGGAAATGTTTTTTGTCATGTCGATCATTTGAATACATATAGCTTTAGTGTGACTAACCTCACTAAATCGAATGTTTACGCGCATTATCTTCGTTTTAATTTAAAATTTTATTGTATCTTTTAGTAACTAAATTATGCTTCCTATTAAAATGATATCACCGATTATATTTTTTTAATTCTTTGATAGTTAGGAAAGTTTGGTATAATTAATGTAATGGATTACAAAAATGATGGAGGCGATGGAATGAAATTAGGTGTTTTTACGGTATTATTTTCGGAGATGGAACTGGATGACATGCTTGATCATGTGGCTTCAAAGGGGGTCGAAGCAGTCGAATTGGGAACTGGTGGCTATCCGGGTGATGCCCATTGTAAAGTCGATGAATTGTTGGGTGACCGGGATAAGCAAAGCGAGTTTTTAGGAAAAATATCTGAAAGAGGATTGATGATCAGTGCACTAAGCTGCCATGCGAATCCTCTTCATCCACAAAAGAAAATTTCAGAAGAAGCGGATATCCTGTTCGATAAAACGGTTCGGCTTGCTTCCGAACTCGGTGTCCCTGTGGTCAATACCTTCTCTGGCTGTCCGGGTGATCATGAAGACGCAAAATATCCGAATTGGCCAGTCACCCCATGGCCTACTGAATTTCAGGAGATTTTGAAATGGCAATGGGAAGAAAAAGTCATCCCTTACTGGAAGGAAAAAGCTTTATTTGCGGAAAAACATAATGTGAAAATTGGGTTAGAGTTGCACGGCGGATTCTCTGTACATACACCAGCTAACCTACTATACTTACGCGAAGCTTGTGGACCTGCGATCGGAGCGAATTTGGATCCAAGCCATATGTGGTGGCAAGGAATCGATCCTGTTGAATCCATTAAAATTCTGGGACGTGAAAATGCGATCCACCACTTTCATGCGAAGGATACGGCGTTTGATTCGACGAATGTGAACAAAAATGGATTAACAGACATGACATCGTATTCCCAAATGCAAGACAGAGCATGGTATTTCCGGACAGTCGGATTTGGCCATGACAGCAAGGATTGGGCAGACATGGTCAGTGCCTTGAGACTCTATAATTATGACTATGTCGTCAGTATCGAACACGAAGATGGTCTCATGTCCATCGATGAAGGATTCACGAAGGCTGTGGAAACGCTAAAGCCTGTCATGGTAAAAGAGTCTATCGGTGAGATGTGGTGGGCTTGACCCTCTAATAATTTTTTTGAAATATGAATCATGTGTAATCATACCCTCTAGCTCTATAACTGGGGGGATTTTTTTGGTCTTGTTGGAGAAAGAAATGACTCCATCGTATAAATTAGACTTCCGAGATGAAAATTAAGGTTATATGTGGTTTTCGAGGAGGGTACCAATGAACCTTGCAGATATTTTTATTATCGCTGGAGGTATTTTATTTATATTGCTTGTGATTGCGATTGTCATTTATTTAGGCTTTCTATTCACTTTCGATAAAAAGCAAAAACGTCATTCGATCTTAAGAAATTATCCTTTGCTAGGCAGGATGCGTTATTTTTTAGAGAATATAGGCCCTGAGTTCCGGCAATATTGGTTTAACAGTGATAACGAAGGAAAGCCTTTTTCGAGGGATGATTATGAGCATATCGTCAAAACAGCAAAATACAAACGGAATGTCGTTGGATTTGGTTCAAAACGTGATTACGATGAAAAGGGATTCTATATTCGAAATGATATGTTTTCGAAGCTGGCCGAGGAATTAAAATTCAACCGGGATGAAAAAGTTTTGACCAAAAGGTATCTGTTGTTGAGGGATTCACTTTTTGGTCAGAGAAAAGAAAGGTTGGAGGATGAGGAATCACCTGCCTATCTATTGCATGAAGATGACGCGGTTGTGATCGGTCCGAATACCAAGTCTCCCTTTGTCTTAAAAGGATTAATTGGAATGTCAGCCATGAGTTATGGTTCATTGGGACCTAATGCGATCACAGCCCTAGCGGAGGGACTTGGAATCGCAAAAGGCACATGGATGAATACGGGAGAAGGCGGTATATCACCTTATCATCTTAAGGGTGAAGCCGATCTTATTATGCAAATAGGCCCTGCGATGTTTGGGGTTCGTGATAAAAATGGAAATATGGACTGGGACGAGTTAAAAAGGGTCAGCGAAATCCCACAGATTAAAGCTTTTGAAATCAAATTAGCCCAAGGTGCCAAAACACGCGGAGGCCATATTGATGCGGAAAAGGTTACCCCTGAAATTGCTGCCATTCGCAAAGTGGAACCTTACAAATCGATTGATAGCCCGAATCGTTTTGTCCAATTTAGCAATGTTCACTCCATCGTTGAGTTCATTGAAGAAATCCGTAATCACACAGGTATTCCGGTCGGCATGAAAATCGTTGTCGGCGGAACAGATAGTATAGAGGATTTGGCCAAATACATGAAAGAGACAGGAAAAGGTCCTGACTTCATCACCGTGGATGGCGGTGAAGGAGGAACGGGTGCTTCCTACCAAGAACTGATCGACAGTGTCGGTCTTCCCATTAAGTCAGCTCTTCCGATTGTCCATTACACGCTTCAGAAATACGGCGTTCGTGATCGGGTGAAAATAATTGCCTCGGGGAAGCTATTTACGCCAGACAGAATTGCTGTAGCGATAGCATTGGGAGCCGATCTTGTAAATATAGCGCGGGCTTTTATGATTACAGTCGGTTGCATACAGGCATTGCAATGTCATTCGAATGCTTGCCCTGTAGGTGTTGCAACAACTGATCCGGATTTACAGGAAGCATTAGTCATTAATGAGAAGAAGCACCGCGTTGCCAACTATCTTATTTCGCTGAGAAAGGGACTTTATCGTGCAGCAGCTGCTGCTGGTTTGGAATCTCCTATTCATTTTGAACCAAAGCATATTATGTATAGAGATGAAAAGGGAGTGGTCATTCCTTTAGAAAAAATTATGAGGGAACAATTTTTGGAGAACTAGGTCATTGTGTTGTTTTATGCTTTTTTCTAATTCATTCGAAAATATTCACTGATCATCTTGCATCAAAAAATCATGTGAATCATCTTTAGTACTGCACGGTTTTTTAGCCTAAAGCTATTTAACCTTCTATGAGTTTGCTGGTTTTCAAAT
>CALGNY010000155.1 GCA_937958375.1 uncultured Bacillaceae bacterium | reverse complement strand
AAGAAATCGGGAGACTGCAGAACGGTTTCGTTCATCAGTCTCCCGGACCCCTCTGTGGCAAGCCACTATTTACTGAGCGTTTGAGGTAACATATTGAATTTTTAATTAAAAAATCAAATGTGCAATTCCGATAATGATTGGCAGGGTAATTACTGTACGAAGTAAGAAGATGATCAGCAACTGCCAGAAATTGACCGGAACTTTGGAAGCTAGTAATACGCCCCCGACTTCAGATAAATAAATCAACTGAGTGACACTTAGTGCTGCGACAATGAACCGTGTCATATCACTTGCGACGCCTTCAATAATGATGGCTGGCAAGAACATATCCGTGAATCCGACGAATAATGTTTCAGCGGCAGCCTTTGCTTCAGGAACTTGAAGGGCTTCTAGAATCGGAACGAATGGTGTGCCAATCCATGTAAAGAACGGTGTGAACTCTGCAACAATGACACCCAACGTACCAATCGCCATGACGATCGGTAGGACCCCAATCCACATATCCAACACATTTTTTACACCGGCTTTTAGGTAGCCGACGAGTCCTGGCGATTGACTCGCCCGATCGACCGCTTGTTTATAACCCCATGTAAATGGATTGAAATTTTTCGGGATCGATTCATCGAGTGGTTTTTGATTTTCATCGATATACGTATCCGGAATTCGAGATAAAGGTGGAATTCTCGGCATGATGATGGCTGCAACAAAACCAGCTACAGCGACCGTTCCGTATAATGGTAAGAACATGTGCATCAGATCGACCTGGCGCACAACAGCGATTGTAAATGTGATGGAAACGACAGAGAAAGTCGTTCCAATGACCGCTGCCTCACGTTTTGTGTAGTACCCATCCTCATATTGTTTACTCGTCAGTAAGACACCAATGGTTCCGTCGCCGATCCATGAGGCTAAGTTGTCGACGGTGGACCGTCCTGGAACCGTAAAGACCGGGCGCATCACTTTGACGAGGATCGCCCCGACAAATTCAAGCAAACCAAAGTTAAGCAAAAGCGGCAGCAATAAACCTGCAACAAAGAATACGGCAATCAGAAAGACGAGAAGATCGTTTAAGATCATCCCACCGGTGACATCGGAATAAATTTCTTCGATGCCGACATTGTAATAAGTGAAGATGACGAATACCATCGCAACAACCCGGACGATTGTCCAAAATAAATTGACACGGAATAAAGATCCGAAAAAGGAATCCGGTTTAATTTTATCCGGGTCACTTAATGAGATAAAATAAACGATGACAGAAAGAATGGCTGCGATTGAAATGAGTATGACAACCAACAGAAGTGCAAAGTCGCCCAATAGGCCGAGCAATTGATCCGCCAAAAAAGCGACCGGAATCGTCGTTTCTCCCTCAATAGGGATCGGGATCATGAATAGTCCAATACCCAGTAACGATAAAAGAATGAATTTCAAATGATGAATACCGTCTTTTTTCTCCTCCATAAATACTTCCCCCTTAAATGAATGTACTTATCATAACGCTTAATGAGTAAATATGCAATAAGGTGTATAAAAATTTATCATAAAAGCGTTAATAAATAATATTTTAAAATTTCTAAAAAAAGACTAAACATTTAGCGAATTGTTGTGTATAATGATACCATAAGTTATCGGAATTATAAGTCAATTAAGAGATAGTAAGGAATTTAAACGTTGATGGATGGTTGTGGACTAGGGAGGGACGTTCTAAGTTATGGTGCATTTTGAAGAGTTAGTTGGACAGTTTGAAGGAAAACTAGGTAGAAATTTGTGCAGTAAAGAACGCGATTTAGTCTCATGGATGGCAGATCAACATTCCCGAAAAAAGCAGTTCAAAAAAAATGAACATAAAAAAAGGCGCGACACACTGCTCTTATGAGCGGTGTTTTTAACTATTGTACACTTTAACGAGTAACCGTATCATTGCGGTAAATCACAAGATGAATGTTTCATGAATCGAGAAATCGTTCATATAACTTACTATAAAAGGGGTGGATGAGTTGGACCATGATGTAAAACGTGATCAATGGAAAACAAGGTTTGGATTTATGCTGGCAGCCATGGGTTCTGCAGTAGGGTTGGGCAATATTTGGCGTTTTTCCTATGTTGCAGGCGAAAATGGCGGGGCAGCTTTTTTGCTCATCTACGTCTTTTTCATTCTTGTGATGGGCATTCCCTTGCTGCTGACCGAATTCAGTATTGGTAAAGCCGGAAAGAAGGATGCAGTAGGCTCCTTCATGAATTTGGCTCCACGGACGAAGTGGTATTGGACCGGAATCCTCGGCGTAATCGGCGGAACTCTGATCTTAAGTTTTTATAGTGTCGTTTCCGGATGGTCTTTATATTACTTATTTCAGTATATTCTTGGTGACTTCTGGACAGAACCTGCTGAAGGATTTAGGGCAAATTTCGAAAATTGGACGGCGAACATTTGGGAGCCCTTATTATGGCAATTTTTATTTATGGCTGCAACTGTTTTTGTCGTCATGAAAGGAATCCGGCGTGGCATTGAGCGGGCAAACGTTTTCGCAATGCCGGCACTCGCCATTTTGATGATCGCCCTGGCGATTTATTCATTGACTTTAGACGGTGCTGCGGAAGGATTAAGCTTTTTGTTTACACCCGATTGGAGCCAATTAGCTGATCCGAATGTATATTTGGCAGCACTCGGGCAAGCATTTTTCTCCCTTAGTTTAGGGACATGTGGCATGCTGACCTATGCTAGTTACTTAAAAGCAAATGACCGTCTACCAGCTGCGACAGCAGGAATTGGAATCATGGACACGGTCTTCGCGGTGATTGCAGGGATTGTGATCTTTCCTGCTGTCTTTAGTTTTGGGGTGGATGTAGGCTATGGACCACCACTCGTCTTTATTACATTACCGAGTATTTTCGCCAGTATGCCTGCAGGTGAAATCGTCGGGATCGCCTTTTTCATCCTGCTCGTCATGGCAGCCTATTCATCAGCACTTTCGCTGTTGGAACTGCCGGTTGCCTTCGTTCACCGGACATTGGGATTAAGCCGGAAAGCCGCGGCATTGGTTTGCGGGTCGGTGATCTTTATCCTTGGCGTAGCTGTATCACTTGGTTATGGTGTATGGAGCGGCGTGACGATCATTGGAGATCGTAACATTTTAGATTCGGTGGACTATTTTACCGCAAACTTTGTCCTGCCACTTGGTGCAATCCTCATGGCGATCTTCGTCGGTTGGTATTGGACGAAAGATCAAGCCATCCGATACAGTGAGATCGAAACACCAATCCTGCAACGGGGCTGGTATGTGATCATTCGATATTTAGCACCAGTTGTCGTGCTCGTCATTGCAATTTCTAACGCTATTTCATGATGATTTTTAGATTAGTAGGCCTTCACTCTGAAACGGAGTGGAGGTTTTTTTGTGATGATCATATTTTATTGGGT
>CALGNY010000154.1 GCA_937958375.1 uncultured Bacillaceae bacterium | reverse complement strand
CCCACTACATACATATATGAGCCTAGAGCAGAATATGCATGAGAGCTTGCAAAATTAGTGTGACACCTTGCAGAAAAAGTGATAAAATATGATGATAGAATAAAACTAAATTTTGTACATACGGTCAGGGGGATCAATCGTTCATGTTCGCAAGAGATATTGGAATCGATCTGGGGACGGCGAATGTGCTCATTCACGTGAAAGGCAAAGGGATTGTGTTGAATGAGCCGGCTGTCGTTGCGATGGATCGGAATACGGGAAAAGTACTTGAAGTTGGGCATGCGGCTCGTCAAATGGTTGGACGGACACCAGGAAATATCGAGGCGATTCGGCCGCTAAAAGATGGGGTTATCGCGGATTTTGATGTGACGGAAGCGATGTTGCGCTATTTCATAGAGAAAATTAATGTTCGCGGGATGTTTTCAAAACCGCGTATTTTGGTATGTTGTCCGACGAATATTACTAAGGTTGAACAAAAAGCAATCAAAGAAGCGGCAGAAAAAAGCGGCGGGAAACGAATTTATTTGGAAGAAGAGCCGAAAGTCGCTGCTGTTGGCGCAGGAATGGATATTTTCCAGCCGAGCGGTAATATGATTATCGATGTCGGTGGCGGTACGACGGATGTCGCAGTCCTTTCCATGGGCGATATCGTCACGTCTGAATCCATCAAAATGGCTGGGGACAAGTTTGATCAGGAAATCCTTCAATACATAAAACGAAAGTACAAACTATTGATCGGTGACCGGACGGCTGAAGATATCAAAATTAACGTAGCGACGGTATTCCCAGGTGGACGCAATGAATCCATGGATATCCGTGGACGCGACTTGGTGTCTGGATTGCCGCGCACGATCACTGTTCATTCAGAAGAAATTGCGGAAGCGCTAAAAGAACCGGTCAGCCTAATTACACAAGCGGCGAAATCCGTTTTGGAAAAAACACCGCCAGAGCTTTCTGCGGACATCATCGATCGCGGTGTGATTTTGACAGGCGGAGGCGCGTTGTTGAACGGCATGGATCAGCTGCTCGCTGAAGAATTGAGAGTTCCGGTATTTATTTCAGAGGATCCGATGGGCGCAGTTGCCAAAGGAACGGGAATCATGCTCGGAAATATCGATAAACTGCCGAAGAAGAAAATCGGTTAATGGAAAACACTGAACTGAGGGGGAAATAATATGTTGAGAGGATTACATACGGCTGGGTCGGGGATGATTTCCCAACAGCGGTATCAAAATTCGTTGTCGAATAATATGTCGAACGCGTTGACGCCAGGGTATAAACAAGACCGGGCGACGTTTCGTGCGTTTCCGGAGATGCTCATCCAAAATATCCAATCGCAGACGCTACCGACGAATCGTAAATTGAATATACCGAACAACCATATTGTTGGCTCCCTCCATACAGGTACATATATGCAGGAAGATGTTCCGCTATTTACACAAGGGGATATCGAGCAGACGGGAATCGGAACGGACCTCGCACTGGTCAACCAGGCGACGCCGGATGAAACGGGATTCCTTTTCTTTGCGGTACAGAACGAAGATGGAGAACCACGTTTGACGCGAAACGGTAATTTTACGGTCGATGCCCAAGGATTTTTGACGACGACGGATGGCCATTATGTTTTGAATACAGACGGTGAGCGAATCCAGACAGGTACGGAAACCTTCGAAGTCACCGCAAACGGACAAGTCATTTCACCAATCGACACCGCAATGCTTCAAGTGGCCTACCAAGAAAATGCGAACACATTGACCAAGGAAGGCAACAATCTATGGGCACTTGAAGAAGGCGATGCGATTGGCGATGCACGGGCGACAGACGGCGTTCAGTTTTCTATTTCGCAAGGCGCTCTCGAACGTTCGAACGTCAACCCACAGCAAATGATGACCGAGATGATGCGTTCTTACCGGATGTTTGAAATGAACCAACAAGTCGTCCGGATGTTTGACCAAAGCTTAGACCTAGCTGCAAACCAAGTCGGCCGTTTACGTTAAGCGGAAAGGGGGAATGAACGATGAGAAATATGTATAATGCCGCAACGATGATGAATCAGCTTCAGCACCGCATGGACCAGACGTCGAATAATTTAGCGAATATGAATACACATGGCTATAAAGCTCGACAGAGTAACTTTTCTTCACTCATGTTTCAACAAATAGACCATATGCTTGGCAACGATGCCGAGACACCGCGCTTAACGCAAGAAGGCCTTCGCGCAGGATCTGGTGCAAAGCTAGCGCATACCAACATTCATATGGGACAAGGGACGATTCAGGCAACCGATCGTGCGCTCGATGTTGCAATTGAGCACCCAAACCAGTTTTTTGTCGTGAACGTACCCGGAGTCGATGGTGACGTTGAACAGCAATACACACGGGCAGGGAACTTTTATATGCAACCGATCAATGACAACGAACAAGTCATGCTGACCGATTCGAACGGAAATCCAGTCCAAGGCGTCGATGGTCCGATTATCATTGACCACAATTTCGAAAACATCGAAATCACTGCAGACGGACGAATTGAAACAACGACAGGTGGCGCAACGGAAACGGTAGCGAGCCTACAGCTCGTACAGATCGATTTGCCACGTGCGCTTGATTATACCGGTGGGAATAATTATCGCTTGGATGTTGAAGGATTAGGTGTGCCGGCAGAAGAACTTGCTATAGCCGTTCCACCACAAGAATTAACGTTACATACACGATCTTTGGAAGCATCAAACGTTGATTTTTCACAGGAAATGGCCCGATTGATCGAATCCCAACGCGCATACTCACTCAACGGCCAATCCATTACACTTGGCGACCAAATGATGGGCCTCATCAACAGTATGCGTTCATAATGAGTCAGTAGATCGTCAGAATTGAGGGGAAGTACATGGTTTCAAATGAAGATCAAAACAACCAATTCAATGAAAAACAACTAAATGACAAAAAGAAAACAGACCATTTGAAAACAGGTGCTGACTCCCATTCGAAACCTACAGAAGATGAAATGTTAGCGAAGCAGCAAGAAGGCTACGAACATGTCAGTGAAGGTGCGGTCAATAAGGACCATCGAGGCGAAATCGGACCCAAGGATATTCCGCCGAGTTTAGGTGGCGAAGCGGAAATCAATTTTCCGTGGGATGAAGAACAACCGACCGTGGATGAACCTGATCCAGATTCCGAGCCGTTAACGGACGATGGAAAAATTCCAGAGCCACCTGGAAAAACAGCAGATACTGACTTTGCCGTTCCTGCAAAGCCAGGCAAAACGGCATTGTCTGCAAAATCGGAGGAAGCCGATTTACCCGCGACCTCAGATGAAGCCCAAGTCCCTGCAACGACAGAAGAAGCGGACCTTCCGGCTGAGCCTGAAACACAAACACCGGAAGAAGCGGCGAAAATTTATCAGAAGTCGGAGAAACCACTTGCTGAATTGAGTTTCATCAAAGTTTTTTATCCAAAAGGACCCGAAGAAGAAACGAAAATCTTTACGCGTGAAGAACTCGCAACAACGACATTTGCCAAACCAGACGGTGAAACAACAATCGTGGCGGGTGCTGCCGGAGCTGCAGAATCAGCAGAAAAACAAGAACAAGATCAACCCAAAAACCGTAAAGAAGCCCGAAAAGCACGAAAAGAAGAACGGAAACAAAATCCGAAAGGCCCGATTCGTTTCATTCCAGTCTGGCTACGACTATTGATTGTCATCGCACTCTGTGTCGCAGGCTTGATCATCGGATTGATGCTCGGATATGGCTTTATCGGAGAAGGCGAAAACCCACAAGACGTACTCAAGCTCGAATTTTGGCAAGAGATCATCGACTATATCCAAGGCGAATAATTGAGGAGGATCTTTCATGCTGGACATTGAACAAATCAAAAAAATCATACCCCACCGTTATCCATTTTTGCTTGTCGATTACATCGAAGAAATCGAAGAAGGAAAAGGAGCCGTGGGTTATAAAAACGTCACCGCAAACGAACCCTTTTTCCAAGGCCATTTCCCGAATTACATGGTCATGCCCGGTGTCCTGATCGTTGAAGCCCTCGCACAAGTCGGCGCCACAGCGATTTTAAAACTCGAAGAAAACCAAGGAAAACTCGGCATGTTCACCGGAATCGACAAATGCCGATTCAAGCGACAAGTCAAACCAGGCGACACCCTTAAGCTTGAAGTCGAAATGACCCGATTGAAAGGCCCAATCGGAAAAGCAAAAGCCAAAGCAACCGTTGAAGGCGAAACAGCTTGCGAAGCAGAAATCATGTTCGCCATCGTCGACCCAGAAAACGAATAAGCCATCGAAAACTGACCAATCCGACATCTGACCTGGTCAGTTTTTTTGATTAAATTTTCCAAAAAATGCTTGCGCTTTTTAGAAAAATAAGTAATATATTGTTTAAGGAGGTGAGAAAATGAGTGAAGAAACGAACGAACTATTGAAAAAGATGAGCACCCAAATGGACTTAGTGGTAAGTGAACTAGGCTCCCAACGTAAAGAATTGAACTCAGTAGTCAGTGAAGT
>CALGNY010000153.1 GCA_937958375.1 uncultured Bacillaceae bacterium | reverse complement strand
GTGATCGACATTGAGACCGGCGAAATTGTGGAAGAGCCAGTTGAAGAAGAACAGGTGAAGCAAAATACTCAACCGGATACGAGTGACCCAACAGAAGAAGAGATGAGTGAGATCCTTACTGGAAAATGATGTGACAAATGGAGAAGGGCTTGTTTGCCTTCTCTGATGGCTAGGAGGGAAAAGGATGGCCGAGAGCTTTCCGTTTACAACCTATTCAGGATTGTTAGAACCAAAGCACTATAAAAGAATAGGATCGGCCATCTGGCTCTTTCTATGGTGTATCAGCTCAACAACAAAAGAAGTAGAGAAAGACGGAATAGTCTGGGGGATTGTACTAGGCAATAAACCATTAAAGATTACTGAATTAGCGATGATCTTTGAGGTTAATGAGAAAACTGTCAGGCGTTGGCTAGATACACTTGAACAACACGGATATATACGTGTTACGCGAGTGCCTTATGGGTTAATCCTAACGGTGAAAAATTCTAAAAAGTACAAAGGAAAAAGAGTGGACAAAAATGTCCATTCTCAAGCAGATCGGACAAATATGTCCAATCCAGAGTGGACAGAAGTGTCCGATCACTCGGACAAAAATGTCCACTCTAATAAAGATATTACAAGAGATATTACAAAAGATGATGGATGGATGGATATAACTACACGCGAGGAAGATGTCAAAGGTGACGGGATGCCGATTACCGATGATGCCGTTCATGAAATTTCACCTTTGCGAAAGATTGAGAATCACTTCCTGATGCGTAGAAACTCGGGCGTTTCGCTCAGTCCTGATGACTACGAGTTAATGCAAGAGTTGATCAATGACGGAGTGCCGGTCTCCGACATTATCGCTGGAATCGACCATGCGTTCGACACGTTTCAGCCTCGTTTTAAACATGACAAAATACGGAGCTTTGCATATTGTGAACCGATCATTAGACAGCGATATCACCAACGGACTGAAAGAAAAAAAGCAGAAGGGAGGTTAAAGTCAAATGAAAGCAGCAGGCAGCATGATACAGGACATTCAGGAACGCATAAACCGATTACGGGCGGAAAGACCGGCTGGCTCAACCGACCAACCGGCAGTGACGTATGACTGTTCTAAGTGTAAAGACGAAGGAGGATTCATCAAGCGTGATAAAGATGGCGTGGAACGCTGGGTGTTTTGTGAATGCTGGAAGCAGAAACAGACTGAACGGTTATTCAAGTCCAGTCAGATCACTGAAGAATTCCAAAAGCTGACGTTTCAAGGTTTTGTGACGAACGGCAGGCCAAAAGTGGTCGAAGAGGCTTTTTTGGCGGCAAAACACTATTTCATGAATTTCCGTGATATCCGTGAGAAACGGGAAAACAGCATTGCTCTTCTGGGAGAACCAGGGAGCGGTAAAACGCACTTGCTCATGGCGCTATCAAACAACCTGATTAAACGTGGTGTGAGGGTGCAGTATTTCCCGTGGGTGGAAGGATACAACGACTTGAAAAACAACTTGGATCTACTAGACGAAAAAATCTACCAGATGCAGACCGTTCCCGTGCTGTTCATCGACGACTTGTTCAAGGGACGCAGGGAAGCGACAAACTTCCAGATAGAGCAGTTGTTTGCAGTGGTAAATTACCGGTATTTAAATCACTTACCGATCTTGGTTTCTTCTGAAAAAGACATTGATGAGATATGCGAGATCGACATGGGGATTGGATCTCGAATCTATGAGATGTGCAAAGACTATACTGTGGTTTTGAAGGGTGTACCTGGATTGAATTATAGAATACGGGAGTTGTAGGATGCATATGTGCCAAACATGCAATGACACTGGGGTTGTAGTAGCAAGCGACGGTGTCATAG
>CALGNY010000152.1 GCA_937958375.1 uncultured Bacillaceae bacterium | reverse complement strand
CTTATTTTATTGATTACTCGAATATGTATACAAACTGTTTTTTAAAGTTCATTTATTTTGAAGCTTGCCCTGATAAGTTAACAAAACATGGGTTAATGTGGACTTATTTTGAAATTTGCACCGATAAGTACTCATATCATAAGTTAATGTCCACTTATTATGATATTTATCCAAATAAGTCTACAAACGGTGTCTTAATGAGCACTTATTTTGCAGCTGACCTAAATATGTAAACAAATCACGTCTTTTTGTGTACTTATTTCACTACTTCAGCAAATAAGTGCACAATGCCTGTCTTTAATGTGCATTTATTTTGTAACTTACCCAAATAAGTGCACAATGCTTCTATTTCATTCAAGTTATCTTACTAAGTCATGCAAACCGTATCAATATTATTTCCCCTTTATAGGCCGTTTTTAATATATCCCCAAATTAAATCATCTGTAGGAAAAGATAAACTTCTTTGCATGGTATTAAGCCGTTTAAAAACCACCGAAAAAGCTCAAATTAACGATGAAGCTGCAAAAGTAATAACATCAAGAAATGAGGAGTTGACTATATGACGCGTTCCCGCATTTCCCTGATCATCATCCTCCTTGTTTCGTTTGGAACTCCATTCACTTCCACATTGGTCTTGGCAGATCAAACGGTCACAGAAGTTATCCCAGGTGGACATTCCGTCGGTGTACAATTACACACATCAGGTGTAGTCATTGCCGGTTTCAGTGAAATCGAAACAAATGGTGGAAAGAAATCCCCAGCAAAGGAATCAGGACTTCAAGTTGGCGATATCATCATTCGGCTCAACCAAACGAAAATCGAAAATATGAGTGAATTCATTTCTTTAATGGAACGATTACCCGATCAAGAACCTGTAGAATTAATGATTAAACGAAAAGAAAACATTTTTCCCGTTCATATACAACCCCAAAAATCAGATGACCAAGTTCGTTTGGGTTTGTTCATCAAGGATGCAACAGCAGGGATTGGAACGATGACATTTTATGATCCAGTGTCAAAAAAATATGGTGCCCTTGGTCATAGGATTACCGACCAGCACTCAAAAAAACCAATGGATATTTATAATGGTAAAATTGTTCCGTCTCAAGTGACATCCATCAATAAAGGTGAGAATGGTGTACCTGGAGAGAAAAAAGCCCGTTTTTCCATGAAAGAGACAAGCTTGGGAACAATCCAGAAAAACAGTGACTTTGGGATTTTCGGTAAAATCAAACAACCAACAGAGTTATTTGAAAATGAAGAGCGTATTCCGGTTGCTTCTTCCGATGAAGTCAAAAAAGGAAAAGCTCAAATCCAAACAGTCGTAAAGGATGACATCGTAGAAACATTTGACATTGAAATCGTAAGTACCCAGCCTTCACAAAAGGCCAAAACAAAAGGGATGATCATCAAAATCACCGATGAACGGCTTTTGAACGAAACGGGGGGAATCGTTCAAGGAATGAGTGGTAGCCCAATCATTCAGGACGGTAAGTTAGTTGGTGCAGTAACTCATGTATTTTTAAACGATTCATCCAGTGGATATGGAGTTCATGTTGAATGGATGCTGAATGAAGCAGGTTTGGAAATCGAAGAAGAGAAAACAGCTTTAGCCAGTTAGATCATAAATGGTCAGTCGACTCGATCGGCTGACCTCTTTACATAATATTTTCGACAAAATATATCAAAAAATGTAGAAACAAAACGAAAAATTGCGCAATTCTAAGCAAAACAAATGAAAAATTAAATATTTAAAAAAATTCGCTGAAAAAAGAGGATATTTAGGTTAATTATAGAAAGGATACATGTGAGGAAATCGTAATCAAAATTTTTGGAGGGAAATACATGGAGAAAATTAAAGTAGCAATTGCAGATGACAACAAAGACTTAGTGCACATGTTAGAGACGTATTTAAATGAGCAGGACGAAATGGAAGTGATTGGTACTGCATTCAACGGAAAAGAATGCCTAGAAATGCTGGAAGAAACGATTCCCGATGTATTGATTCTGGACATTATTATGCCGCATATTGACGGATTAGCTGTGTTGGAGGATATGCACCAGCTTGATTTGGAACAATTCCCTAATGTAATCATGTTGACCGCGTTCGGCCACGAGTCCGTAACAAAGAAAGCTGTAGACCTAGGAGCTACATACTACATGATGAAGCCATTTGATGTCGAACACTTGAAAGACCAGGTGATCCAAGCCGGAGGTGGTCAGACTGTGACACCAATTAAAAGCCGTCCGGAAAGTTCTCAAACGAGAAAAATCGACTTGGATTCGAATATTACATCCATCATTCATGAAGTTGGTGTTCCTGCGCATATTAAAGGATATATGTATTTGCGTGAAGCCATTTCAATGGTATACCATGACATTGAATTATTAGGGTCCATCACAAAAGTGCTTTATCCGGATATCGCCAAAAAGCACAATACAACCGCTTCTCGTGTAGAACGTGCAATCCGCCATGCCATTGAAGTTGCATGGAATCGGGGCAATATTGATGCGCTATCTTCCATATTCGGTTATACCGTAAGCGTTTCCAAGGCCAAGCCAACAAATAGTGAATTTATTGCCATGATTGCCGATAAACTGCGGTTGGAACATAAAGTCGGTTAAGTCGCGAGGTAAAGAGAGCGAATTGGTCCAAAAAAGCAATCTTATATTAAAATGATTTGATTTAAGAAGGGGATTGGCATGAGCCAACCCTTTTTTTGTGAATGAGAAAGTATAAATGAAGTAACTGACATTTCAATAAAATCATGATTCATGTTAAAATAAATCATCTTTAATTTAGAGAAAGAGAAGATGGTGATTGAGATGAAAGTTGCAAAATTTGGTGGGAGTTCAGTCGCAAGTGCTGACATGTTAAAGAAGGTAGCGAATATCATCAAAGAGGATGAAAACCGAAAATTGATCGTCGTTTCGGCTCCTGGGAAGAGACACAAAGGTGATCGTAAGGTTACTGATTTATTTATTGATCTCTTGGAAAAATACCGATCGGGTGAAGGGTATCAAAAAGCGCTTCATCAAGTGACAGATCGTTTCCGTTTAATAACTGGCGGACTCAGAATGTCACGTGACATTCCCGATCAGTTAGAAAATGATATCGAGAAACTGTTACTGAAGAACACGAACAGTGACCAACTCGAAGACCAATTGAAATCTTTTGGAGAAGATACACTTGCTCGTATACTAAGTGATTATTTGAATCAGCAAGGAATTGAAGCATCTTATGTGAACCCGAAAGATGCAGGTATTCTCGTCAGTAATGACTTTGGCAATGCACAAATCCTGGATGAAGCATATGAAAAAATTTATGAGCTGAGAAAACAGCCAGGTGTATTGGTTATTCCAGGCTTTTTTGGCTACACAAAAGAAGGGGAACTGCGGACGTTTCCGCGCGGTGGATCGGATATTACCGGTTCGATCATCGCAGCAGGTGTGGAAGCAGATTTATATGAGAACTTTACGGATGTAAGCTCTGTTTATTGTGTAAATCCCAACCTGGTTGAAAATCCAAAGGAAATTTCGATGCTTACATACAAAGAAATGCGAGAACTATCGTATTCAGGGTTCTCTGTTTTTCATGATGAAGCATTGATCCCGGCATTCAAAAAGAAAATTCCAGTCGTCGTAAAAAACACGAATCATCCTGAATTGAAGGGAACGATGATTAAGTCGGAGAAAGAAGATTTCTCAAAAGCTGTCGTCGGAATTGCCAGTGATGAAGGTTTTTCAAGTATTTACGTGCGAAAATACTTAATGAACAGGGAATTAGGCTTTGGGTTAAGACTCTTGCAAATTCTTGTGGAAGAGAACATATCCTTTGAGCATGCCCCGTCTGGGATTGATGATATGTCAGTGATCATCCGGTCTCATCAGTTAACGGCTGAAAAAGAAAAAATTATTATGAAACGAATTCAAGAGGAACTTGAAGTGGATACACTTTCCATTCAACACGACTTGGCAATGATCATGCTCGTTGGTGAGGGGATGAGCAGACGATTAAATGTAGCCGCGAAAGCGACGAAAGCCATTTCTGAAGCCAACACGAATATAGAGATGATCAACCAAGGTTCTTCGGAAGTATCAATGATGTTCGGAATTGAGGCGAAAAATCTGAAATCAACAACCAATTCTCTATATCGCGAATTTTTCATATAATGAAATAACTCGGTTGACTTAATTGTCAGAAAATTTTAGAATGAAGGAGTACTTCATTCTATTTTTTTTGGGGGGATCTATGTGATGGAGATTTTTGCGTTAACCGGGTGGACCTGGTTTTGGTTTGTCGTACCATTACCACTCCTGGCCATTTGGGCAGTCGTATCGTATTTCACAGATAAACCGAAGGAGGACGATCCAGAATGAATCCAACGTATGTAACATTTATTTTATACTTGGTCGTCCTTCTTGCTATTGGGATTACGACTTACCGAATGACAAACACGATGTCCGATTATATTTTGGGAGGTCGTCGTCTTGGAAGTTGGGTAACCGCTTTCTCAGCATCCGCCAGTGACTTCAGTGGTTGGTTGTTACTCGGTTTGCCGGGTGCGGCCTATGCGGCTGGTTTCGGACAGTGGAGCTTATGGATTGCGGTTGGTTTAGCGATTGGGGCCATGTTTAATTGGCGGTATGTGGCAAAGAGACTACGTGTTTATACACAGTTTTCGAACGATTCAATTACGTTACCTGAGTTCTTCGAAAACCGTTTCAGGGACCGTACGAGTTTGCTGCGTGTCATTTCGGCCTTATTTATCCTGACATTTTTCTTGTTCTATACAGCGTCTGGTTTAGTTGCCGGTGCCAAACTTTTCGAAGGGACATTTGATTTCGATTATCATAATGCACTCTTACTTGGCGCCATCGTCATTGTGGCCTATACATTCCTTGGAGGGTTTCTGGCCGTTAGTTTTACGGATTTCATTCAAGCCTTCTTAATGTTTGTCGCACTTGCCATTACAGCAATTTATGGTGTTTATCAGCTCGGAGGTTTTGGCGCATTATTTGAAGGGTTGGCGAACGTCAGCCCGAGCTTGACCGATGCGTATGCTGGCACTGCATATGAACAGGCTACCGGATGGGATCCAGTCGGAGCTATTGGCATCGTCGGGATTATATCTGCACTGGCTTGGGGGCTTGGATATTTTGGTCAGCCACACATTTTAGTACGGTTTATGGCCATCCGTAGCCACAAAGAAATTCGAAAATCACGATTGATCGCCATGATTATGGGGGTTGTGATTCCTCTTTACTCTTCACTTTTGGTCGGAATGATTGGAATTGTTGCCATTGATGGGAATTTGGGTGATCCAGAACAAGTCTTTATCGTTCTTGTCCAAATGACATATAACCCTTGGATTGCCGGTTTCTTGTTGGCAGCAGTACTAGCAGCCATCATGAGTACGGTGGATTCGCAATTATTGGTTTCCTCCAGTGCATTGACGGAAGACTTTTACAGAAGATTTTTCCGACGGGAAGCCTCTGAGAAGGAATTGGTTTGGGTCGGTAGGATTTCAGTTCTTCTCATCGCCCTCATTGCGGTGTTCCTTGCTTGGAATGAGAGCAGTTCAGTGCTCGAGCTTGTATCCTATGCGTGGGCTGGTTTTGGTGCAACCTTTGGACCACCAATCCTGTTTGCTTTATTCTGGAGAAAAACAACGAGAAATGGAGCACTCGTAGGGATGATCGTCGGTGGTCTTACGGTGATTCTGTGGACGTTCACAGGTTATGAAATTTATGAAATCGTACCTGGTTTCTTGCTCGGCAGTTTAGCGATTGTATTGGTGAGTCTGATCGGCAAAGGACCGGATAAAGAAATCACTGACGAGTACGATAAAGTTGTCAATCATCTCTAATCGTTTTAAACTAGAATAAGAGTGGTAAAGGTTTGGGGGAAACTCCAAACCTTTTTCTTGAAAACGTCAAAAAGGATGGGATAATCATGACAGAAAAAATTTATGGCAATACACCATGCTTTTTAGGTGGAAAAAAAGTACAAATTGGGACCGACCAAGTCAACGATCGAGACGTATTGATTTATGGTGTACCTTGGGAAGGTGCCGTTACATGGGGTGACTATACAGGGGCAGAGCTTGGTCCGAAATCGATTCGCCTCAATTCAGCTCGGTATAGTGGTTATTTACCAGAATTAGATGGAATAGATGTACTTGCCCACTACAAACTAGGCGATCTCGGAGACGTGGATATCGTTCCACATGACGTTCCAGACACGATGAACCGTATCGAGAATTTTGCAAGTAAGGTATGGGACACTGGAAAATTCCCTGTTGCTTTTGGGGGAGACCATGGCATTACATTTCCAATCGTCAGTGCGTTAGGTAAAAAAATTGAAGGTAAAGTAGGGATTATTCATCTCGATGCCCATTATGACAATATGAGCGACCATGAAGGTGAAAAATATGCAAGATCCACACCGTTCAGACGGTTGTATGAAGATGAGAATGTCCGCAGTGAGAGCATTGTTCACATGGGTATTCATGGTCCACGCAACAAACCTGAAACGGGTAAGGTCGCAGCAGAAGCTGGAGCGACTACGATTACATCCCGTGAAATTCGATATGCCAATGACATTCAGGCAATGGCTGATAAAGCATACGCGATTGCCAGTGAAGGGACAGACGCTGTTTATCTCTCCATTTGCAGTGACGTCCTCGACTTCGCGTTTAATCCGGGTGGTCCGGTAGACGGAAATGGGTTGACATCTTTTGAGCTCGTCGAACTTGTACATGCTTTCGCAAAGAAAGGCATCATCGGAATGGACTTGGTGGAAATTTATCCGATTCAGGATCCAAATGACTTCTCATCTCACTTGGCATCAACCATTATTCTTTATGCATTGGCCGGCAATATTTTGCACGAACAAGAAAAATAATTGTTCGCAATAAAAAAGCTGAGTAGCACGGATTGTTGCTACTCAGCTTTTTTTAATTAGTTCGTTTGACGGTTTTATTTCTTTTCTGATCTCGGTGATAAAGGAATCCACCAATAAAACCAATTCCGATGACGATAAAAACAATACCTGCTAAAAATTGCAGCATTACATTCATAAACACTGGTGCGACAATCCCAAAAAATGAATCTCGGAGCAACTTAATTCCATACGCAGCAAGGACCCCGGGAATCAATAAGATGACTAATGCAATCAATCGTGCCACTTTACACCCTCTTTTCTATGTATCCTTCCTAATTATAACAAAAAAAAGATCGAAATACAGAAAATATACTTGCATAAGTAAAGCGCTTTCATATATGATGGATATATGCAAAAAATTGCAGACAAAAAGGTGGAAGCCATGCAAAATGTTTTGATTGTTGGAGCAGGTACGGGTGGTACTGCGATTCTAGACCTTTTCTTGGGTGTAGAATCTTTGTCTGTGCAAAAAGTTGCAGACATCAATCCAGATGCTCCAGGCATGAAAAAAGCGAAAGATAAAGGAATCCCGACCCACCTCTCATACCATGATGCTGTCGATGATACGGTTGATATCATTGTGGAGACAACTGGGGATGATGAGGTATTTAAAGAATTGCGAAACATAAAGCCGCCACATTGTGTATTGATTCCAGGTACGGTGGCTCGTGTAATCACGGAGCTTTTGTACGAAAAAGAAAATCTTTTAGAACAAATACAAAAAGAAGTCAATATCCGTGAAGTATTATTTGCCTCGATCCATGATGGGATGATTGTCGTCGATACAAATGGCATCATTACATATGTGAATCATTCGGCGGCTGAGATCTTGGGTCTCCGTGAAGATTTAATGATTCATAAACCGGTCACAGAAATTATACCAGATTCAAAATTGCCCTCTATTCTCAAAACGAGAGAAAAAGAAGTCAATAAACAGCTGACGCTAGAAAATGGAAAGCAAATTATAACGACACGTATTCCGATGGTCAACGGTGCGGGCGAATTGATTGGTGCCTTTGCGGTTTTCAAGGATGTTACTGAAGTCGTAGATTTAGCTGAGGAACTTACCGATTTAAAAGAAATCCAAACGATGCTTGAAGCGATTATCCAGTCGAGTGAAGAAGCGATTTCTGTAGTCGATGAGAATGGGATTGGGTTATTGATCAATCCTGCTTACACAAAAATCACTGGGCTTTCCGAATCAGAGGTTATCGGTAAACCGGCAACGACAGACATTTCGGAAGGCGATAGTGTCCACTATGAAGTGTTACGTACGAAAAAACCGGTCCGTGGTGCTAAAATGAAAGTTGGGCCACATCATAAAGATGTCCTCGTCAATGTTGCGCCGATCATCGTTGATGAGGAGCTTAAAGGAAGCGTTGGGGTCATACATGATTTGTCTGAGATTGAAACACTCAGTTCAGAACTAAAAAAAGCAAAGCAAATCATTCGCGAATTAGAGGCCAAGTATACATTTGATGATATCATTGCAGAATCAGAAGAAATGAAACTGACCCTTGAGCAAGCAAGAATCGGTGCAAAAACTCCCTCATCGGTTTTGCTTCGGGGTGAGCCTGGTACTGGAAAAGAGCTGCTCGCCCATGCAATTCATAATGAAAGTGAGCGCAAATTCAATAAGTTTCTTCATGTCAATTGCGGGGCTATGGATGAAGAGTTTTTGCAAAAAGAACTGTTTGGGGATGAGTCTGGACCACCTGAGCGTCAAAAAGGACTCTTTGAAGAAGCATCGCAAGGAAGCCTGTTTTTGGATGATATTGGCGAGTTATCCTTAGCGATGCAAGCCAAGATTTTGAATGTCCTTGAAGACCAAGAAATCATCCGTGTCGGTGGGCATGAACATATTCCCGTTGATGTAAGGATCATCGCAGCGACAAGTGCGAATTTGGAAAGGGCAATGATGAATGGTCTATTTAAAGAATCTTTATTTTATCGGTTGAATCGATTGCCGATACACATCCCGCCATTGAGGCATCGGATGGAAGATTTGATTCCGCTGACAAACCATTTGATTGAACAAGTCAATGAAAGCTATGGAAGACGTGTGAAAGGAATTTCCGATTATGCCTTAAGGAAATTGGAGAAATACAGTTTTCCTGGCAATGTGAGGGAACTTGAAAGTCTAATCGCCCAAGCCATGATTAAAATGCGTCCTCACGAAAGAATCATCCAAGAACACCATATCCCGACATTAGTTAAACATACATTCGATGAATTGGACTTGCTGCATGACCAAGGCGTAGAGGATCTGGTCACCCTTCAAGATGCGATGGATGAGTTTGAAAAGCAATTTATCCTTGAGTCTTTAGAAGCCAATGATTATATTAAGTCAAAAACAGCCAAGCAATTAAATATTTCGATCCGGAACTTATATTATAAGATGGACAAATACAAGTTAGGAAAGAATATATGATGCGTGTGACCCTCTTACTTTTCAGGTGAGAGTGAAATATAGTTCATAAACAGAGCACAAACAAACCAAAGGAGGAGATTTCATGGAATTATTCAAATACTTGGAGGACTATGATTACGAACAGGTGGTATTTTGCCAAGATAAAAACTCTGGATTGAAGGCAATCATCGCAATTCATGACACGACATTAGGCCCAGCATTAGGTGGAACAAGAATGTGGACGTATGATTCCGAGGAAGATGCCGTCATTGATGCTTTACGTTTGGCAAGAGGGATGACGTATAAAAACGCTGCAGCAGGTTTGAACTTAGGTGGAGGTAAAACAGTAATCATCGGTGATCCGAAAACCGATAAAAATCCAGAAATGTTCCGGGCTTTCGGTAGATACGTGCAAGGGCTTGCGGGACGTTACATTACAGCCGTGGATGTCGGCACCAATGAAGAAGATATGGACTTGATCTATATGGAAACGGACTATGTAACAGGAAAATCACCTGAACACGGGTCAGCGGGGAATCCTTCTCCAGCTACAGCTTACGGCTTGTACCTAGGCTTAAAATCTTCTGCCAAAGAAGCTTTTGGTACTGATTCCTTAGAAGGGAAAACGGTTGCTGTACAAGGCGTCGGAAGCGTTGCCTATTCGATGTGTAAATACTTACACGAAGAAGGGGCGAATCTTGTCGTTACAGACATCAATCAGGAAGCCGTGAAGCGTGCGGTAGAAGATTTCGGTGCAAAAGCAGTAGATCCGGATGATATCTATGATGCGGACTGTGATATTTTTGCTCCATGTGCATTAGGTGCAACCATTAACGATGAGACGATTGGAAGAATCAAAGCAAAAGTGATTGCAGGCTCTGCAAATAATCAGTTGGCAGAGGACCGCCACGGTCAAATTCTTCATGAAAAGGGAATCGTATATGCTCCGGATTTCGTCATTAATTCGGGTGGCGTCATTAACGTGGCAGACGAGCTGAACGGCTATAACAAAGAACGTGCATATAAGCAAATAGAGAATATATATACTAGCCTAGAGACGATTTATCAGATTTCAAAGGAGAAAAACATACCGACACTTGCTGCAGCGAATCACATGGCAGAGGATCGCATCGCAAGTCTACAGCGTTCCAGAAGTACATTCTTGTCCAATGAAATTCATTCATTGACACGCCTTAATTAATGGTTACCGGATAATGAAAGAAGCAAGGGAACATTTGGATCCGGAAGAATCGGAAACAACTTTTCATCTGATTCTTCGATTCAAAGCTCCTCATATAACGAAACGTAGCTCAGTTGAATGTTTGAGAAGGAAAGGGGAGAAACGATATGGCAACCGAGTATGATTTGGTCATATTAGGCGGTGGAACAGGTGGATATGTTGCTGCGATCCGAGCTAGCCAACTTGGCCTGAAAACAGCAATCGTCGAAAAAAGTGATCTAGGCGGTACCTGTCTACACCGAGGATGTATACCATCCAAAGCGCTACTCAGAAGTGCCGAGGTTTTTAAACAAACAAAAAATGCATCTGAATTCGGTATTGAAGCCAATGAACCGACGTTAAACTTCGGTCGGGTGCAAGAACGCAAGCAATCGATTATCGACCAACTTCATCAAGGAGTTCAAGGGTTGATGAAAAAAGGGAAAATTGATGTGTATCAAGGCCACGGACGAATCCTGGGTCCAAGTATTTTCTCTCCGACTGCCGGAACGATTTCGGTTGAGATGAATAACGGTGAAGAAAATGAGATGTTAATCCCGAAAAATGTCATCGTATCAACTGGCTCCACGCCAAGTACTCTTCCTGGGTTGGAAATCGATGGCGACAAAGTGATGACGTCTGAAGAGGCATTGGGAATGGAAGAACTCCCTGACTCGATCATCATTGTCGGTGGCGGTGTCATTGGAATTGAATGGGCATCAATGCTGGCAGACTACGGTGTCCAAGTGACTGTCCTAGAATACGGCTCGTCCATCTTGCCTACCGAAGATGCGGATATTTCCAAAGAAGCACTTAAATTATTGAAGAAAAAAGGTATTGAATTTTATACAGATACGGAAGTACTCGGAGATACCGTGTCGATTGGAGACCGCGTAACGGTTGAAACGAAAGTGAACGGTGAGTCGCAAACGTTTGAAGCGGATAAATTGTTGGTTTCTGTAGGCAGAAAACCAATTGTAGATAATATTGGTTTGGAAAACACGGATATTGAAACGGAGAATGGTGCAATCAAAGTTAATCAATATTATCAAACAAAAGAAAGCCATATTTATGCAATCGGGGATGTCATCGGTGGCATGCAACTCGCTCATGTGGCGTCACATGAAGGAATTCAGGCTGTTGAGCATATTGCCGACCAAAATCCTGAACCGATGAATTATGACCATATTGCTTCTTGTGTTTATTCAAATCCTGAGATCGCATCTGTTGGTTTAACAGAGAAGCAAGCCAAAGATCAAGGATTCGAAGTTCAAGTCGGGAAGTTTCCATTTAAAGCAGTTGGTAAAGCATTAGTACATGGAGAGTCCGACGGGTTTGTGAAAATCATTTCGAATAAAGACAATCAGGACCTGCTCGGAATTCATATGATTGGACCGCATGTGACAGATATGGTTTCGGAAGCAGGACTCGCAATGGTTCTTGATGCGACTCCTTGGGAAATCGGGGAAACGATTCACCCACATCCAACGCTGTCTGAAGTCATCGGCGAAGCTGCATTAGCGGTCGAAGGAAAACAAATTCACGGTTAGAAGGGGGCATGATTGTATGGCAGAAAATCGCCATGCGTCACTTGGATTAAGTGACGAGCAAGTTATTGAGATGTATCGTACGATGCTTTTGGCAAGAAAAGTGGACGAGAGAATGTGGTTACTGAACCGCGCGGGGAAAATTCCTTTCGTCATTTCCTGTCAAGGTCAGGAGGCGGCACAAGTAGGAGCTTCTTTTGCATTAAATCGAGATGAGGATTATGTTGCGCCATATTACCGAGATGTCGGTGTCGTATTGGCGTTCGGCATGACAGCGAAAGAGTTGTTCTTACATGCCTTTGCAAAAGCGGATGACCCGAACTCTGGCGGTAGACAAATGCCAGGGCACTTCGGTCAGAAGAAAAATCGTATTTTAACCGGTTCTTCACCAGTTACTACACAGCTCCCACATGCGGTGGGCGTAGCTTTAGCGGCAAGAATGGACCAAAAGAACATTGTATCTTTCGTGACGCTAGGTGAAGGCTCTTCCAACCAAGGAGATTTTCATGAAGGTTTGAACTTTGCGGGTGTGCACAAGTTGCCTGTCATTACGATGGTAGAGAATAATAAATATGCGATTTCTGTTCCGCTTGAGAAACAGGTCGCCAGTGAATCAGTCGCGATTCGCGGAAGTTCTTATGGTATGCCAGGATATCAAGTCGATGGAAACGACCCACTTGAAGTGTTTAAAGTCGTGAAAGAAGCTCATGATCGTGCGATGAATGGTGAGGGACCGACGTTAATTGAAGCGATGACAGATCGGATGACTGCCCATTCAAGTGACGATAACGATAAAGCTTATCGGGACGCCAAAGAACTTGAAGAAATGAAGAAAAACGACAATATTATTAAGTTTGGTACTTATTTGAAAGATGTCGGTGTACTTACCGAAGAAGATGAACAAAAATTGTCCAAAGAATTGGATGATCTGGTGAACAAAGCAACCGATGAAGCTGAAAATGCACCTTATGCTGAACCAGAGGATGCATTAAAATATGTGTATGCGGAAGAGGGAGGGGAATAAGATGGCGATTATGTCCTATATTCAAGCCGTTACGCTTGCGATGAAAGAAGAAATGGAGCGGGATGAGAAAGTATTCGTTTTGGGGGAAGACGTCGGGAAAAAAGGTGGCGTTTTTAAAGCGACTGATGGACTTTACGATCAATTCGGTGAGCAACGCGTGATTGATACACCGTTAACGGAGTCGGCAATTGCAGGTGTTGGAATTGGAGCTGCCATGTATGGTATGCGTCCAATTGCAGAAATGCAATTTGCGGATTTTATCATGCCAGCAGTGAACCAAATCATTTCTGAAGCTTCCCGGATCCGTTACCGTTCGAATAATGATTGGAACGCTCCAATAACGATCCGTGCGCCTTATGGTGGTGGCGTACACGGAGCATTGTATCACTCACAGTCTGTTGAGGCGGTTTTTGCGAACCAACCAGGTTTGAAAATCGTGATGCCATCTACTCCTTATGATGTCAAAGGTTTGCTCAAGGCGGCCATCCGTGATGAAGATCCAGTTCTATTTTTTGAACATAAACGTGCTTATCGTTTGATTAAAGGTGAAGTTCCTGAAGACGATTATACGCTGCCGATCGGAAAAGCTGATGTCAAACGGGAAGGCGATGATATTACGGTCATAACGTACGGGTTAAGTGTCCACTTTGCACTACAGGCTGCGGAAAAATTAGCTGAAGAGGGAATTTCCGCCCATATTCTTGACCTTCGAACGGTTTATCCGTTAGATCAAGAATCCATTATCGAAGCAGCCAAAAAGACCGGCAAAGTTCTCCTTGTGACTGAAGATAATAAAGAGGGAAGCATCATCGGTGAAGTTGCTGCGATTATTGCAGAACATTGTTTATTTGACCTAGATGCACCGATTCAACGGTTGGCAGGACCTGATGTACCTGCTATGCCATTTGCTCCGACGATGGAAAAATATTTTATGATCAATCCAGATAAAGTCGAAAAAGCCATGCGTGAATTGGCCGAATTTTAACCAAAGGAGGTAAAGTACATGCCAGTCGAAAAAGTTACGATGCCACAACTGGGAGAAAGTGTGACTGAGGGTACAATTAGTTCATGGCTCGTCAAAGAGGGCGATCAAGTCAATAAATACGATCCTATTGCTGAAGTCGAAACTGATAAAGTCAATGCAGAAGTTCCCTCCTCCTTCACAGGTACCATTAAAGAAATTGTTGCGAATGAAGGGGAAACAATCGAAGTCGGACAACTGATCTGCTATATGGAAGTCGAAGGGGCCGAAGAAGAACAGCCATCCGGTGACTCGGTAGAGGAGCCTAAGGGAGAAACCGAAAAAAGCAGCGATGACCAATCCATGAAAAAGAGATACTCCCCAGCCGTCATGCGGTTAGCTCAAGAGAATGACATCGATCTGAATCAAGTTGACGGTTCAGGAAAAGGTGGACGAATTACCCGAAAAGATATTGAGAAAATTATTGCATCCGGCGACATTCCAAAACCAACGGCACCAGAAGAAACACCTGCGAATCAAGTTGCTGACCATACGGAATCAAAAGCACCTGAACAACCAGCTTCATCTCCAACTCCGGTTACCAGTATGCCTGGAGATTTGGAAATCCCTGTTACGGGTGTTCGAAAAGCAATTGCCAAAAATATGGTCCAATCGAAAACTGAAATTCCACATGCGTGGATGACTGTCGAAGTGGATGTCACGGACCTCGTTGCATTAAGAGATGGTAAAAAAGAAGAGTTCAAGAAAAATGAAGGCTACTCATTGACTTACTTTGCCTTCTTTGTAAAAGCTGTAGCCCAAGCACTAAAAGAATTCCCACAGTTAAATAGCACATGGGCTGGAGATAAGATCATCCAAAAGAAAGAGATCAACCTATCAATTGCTGTAGCGCATGAAGACCGACTGTTCGTTCCAGTCATTAAAAATGCCGATGATAGGAGCATTAAAGGAATCGCCAAAGAAATCGTCGAACTAGCGAACAAAGCGAAAACCGGGAAACTGACGAATGACGACATGTCTGGCGGTACGTTTACTGTCAATAATACCGGTTCCTTTGGTTCAGTCCAATCGATGGGCATCATCAATCACCCACAGGCAGCCATTTTGCAAGTCGAATCCATCGTCAAAAGACCGGTATTCATGGATAACGGGATGTTCGGTGCCCGTGATATGGTAAACCTATGCCTATCCTTGGATCACCGTGTTCTTGATGGATTGATCTGCGGACAATTCTTGGCTCGGGTAAAAGAATTACTAGAAAACATGTCAGAAGAGACGACATCCATTTACTAATATTGAGTAACCAGCTAAGGTGTGATGCTTTAGCTGGTTTTTCAATTAAAAATAATTTATTCGAAGCTACGGGCACAATTCTACTTTTGACACCAAATAAACCGAGTTCATTCGTACACTTATTAAAATTTTACAGAAAAAGATGACCGTCACGTTGCATTTGCATTGAAATGCGTTTATGAAGCTGATACGATAAAAATGATACATGAATCCGATTTAAGGGGGCAAAGATAGATGGACTTTAATATTTATATGCAAGATATCGTCAATGAAGCTCGTAACGAAATCGCAGGTGCTGGCTATGAACAATTGACGACACCAGAAGAAGTGGATCAGGCGTTGGCTAGAAAAGGCACGACTCTAGTCGCTGTCAATTCTACTTGTGGTTGTGCAGGTGGAGTGGCTCGTCCAGCCGCGGCAAATGCAATCCATTTTGATAAGCGACCAGATCATTTGGTGACTGTTTTTGCTGGACAAGACCGTGAAGCTACTGAGCGGGCGAGAGATTATTTTGAAGGGTATCCACCATCTTCTCCATCATTTGCTTTGTTGAAAGATGGAAAGATCTTAAAAATGATTGAACGTCATGAAATCGAAAGCTCTGAACCGATGGAAGTTGTCCAACAGCTTCAATCATTGTTTGATGAATATTGTGAAGAATACTAATCTATTGTAAAATGGTATGGTTAGAAAATTAACTGGCGGTGAATGAATCCGTCAGTTTTTTGTGTGAACAACTTGTCATCTATACCAAATTGATTTTTAGGGAAATAATCGATGTATGGACCAGTGAAACGAATGAATGAAAGAGGGAAACAATGTTTAAAATAGGCTACCGAACGATCAAAACAGCAATTGGAGCACCAATCGCTATTTTCATAGCCCAAATGCTACAGTTGGATTATTCGATTTCAGCTGCAGTGATTACAATGCTGTGTATTCAATCGACACGTCGAGCTTCTTATTTGAAAGCTTGGTCGAGGATCTATTCCTTTTTGATCGGCGTTACCATAGGTGGGTTGGTTTTTGAATTTATCGGCTATTCACCACTGACCTTCAGTCTGACACTTTTATTATTTATCCCTCTTTCCGTCAAATTGAAAGCGACCGAGGGAATCATTACGAGTACAGTAATTATTCTGCACCTTTATAACGCAGGGGATTTGACGGTTGGATTACTTTTTAATGAATTGATCCTATTGACGATTGGGATCACGATTGGAATCGTCCTCAACTTGCATATGCCGAGTTTTAAAGATGACTTAATCAAATTGAGAAAAGACATCGAGGAAAACTTCTCGTCGATCTTACACGAAGTGGCTCGGTTTATTCAGACAGGGGATCATTCGTGGTCAGGGGAAGAACTGGCAGAAACAGCCCAATTACTCGAAGAAGCTCATGATTTGGCAACAAAAGACGTCGAGAATCATTTGCTGCGTTCTGAGCATCCCTATATCGATTATTTCCATATGAGGGAAAAACAATTTGAGATTTTGGAAAGAATGCTTCCTCTCGTTACACATATCAATGCCAGCAATAATCATTATAAATATATCGCAAAACTGTTTGAAGATTTAGCGGAGAATGTCCATCCCGGAGATACCTCAGTTAAATATTTAGAGCAATTGCGAGAAATTCGTAAACAGTTCAATGACGAAGATTTACCTGAAAGCCAGGAAGAATTCGAAAGACGAGCGAATCTGTACATTTTATTAAATGAAATCGAACAATATCTAACCTTAAAAAGAGCAATAAAAAACCTTAAATAAAAGCAACCATCATGGGTCCAGACGCGGACGTTTGATGGTTGCTTTTGATTTAGGATTATATGAACATTACTGCTCCCGCAAGCAATGAACTCAATAGCATCGCAATGATCATGGCATAAATGACTATGGTTGTCCATTTTGCTTTTTTTCTTCTATTTGACGAGAAAGGTGCTCTCGGCTTCTTTTGTTTGGCCACTTGTATTCCTCCCTACAATCTAATCCATAGTTACATTTTATAAGAAAAATGCTTCTTGGACAAGTCAATTCTGTCGATTAACTAATTGATGATTAAAAATTATTGCAATTTATAGTAGAATGGGGGGAGAAGGGAGAGTCAATAATGAGTAAACGTTATTTCGAGCAAAAACAAACATGGCAAAATCAAATGGAAAAGGCAAAGGAACGATTTCCTGAACGAAAAGATCCATTCACAAACTTATCTGACATACCAATTGATCCATTATACTTACCTGAAAACGAAGAGAACTTAGGCGATTATGTAGATAAGCTTGGTTTTCCGGGTCAATACCCGTTTACACGTGGCATTCAACCAACGATGTATCGGAACCGATTTTGGACGATGCGTCAATATGCAGGATTCGGTTCTGCCAAAGAGACGAACCAACGCTTCCGATACTTATTGGAACAAGGACAAACTGGCTTATCAGTAGCCTTCGATTTACCGACTCAAATCGGTTATGACTCAGACGATCCCATGGCGGAAGGGGAAGTGGGCAAAGTCGGTGTAGCCATTGATTCACTTGAGGATATGGAAATCTTGCTAGATCAAATTCCATTGAGTGAAGTCAGCACATCGATGACGATTAATGCACCCGCTTCGGTTCTTCTTTGCATGTATATTGCTGTAGCTGAAAAACAGGGTGTACCAAAGGAGAAAATCACCGGAACAATCCAAAACGATATTCTGAAAGAGTACATCGCAAGAGGCACATATATTTATCCACCAAAGCCTTCGATGCGGTTGATTACAAACATCTTTGAGTATTGTCGCGAACATGCACCGAAATTCAATACGATCAGTATTTCCGGCTATCATATCCGGGAAGCTGGTTCAACGGCTGTCCAGGAAGCAGCATTTACGATTGCGGATGGATTGGCATATGTTGACGCTGCTCTTGAAAGCGGTTTAGAAATTGACCAATTCGCACCACGGCTCGCCTTTTTCTTCAATGCCCATAATAATTTCTTTGAAGAAGTAGCGAAATTCCGTGCGGCACGAAGAATTTGGGCAGACTTAATGAAAAATAAATATCAGGCGAAAGATGAAAAGAGTTGGCGCTTACGCTTCCATACGCAAACAGGTGGTTCCACATTAACCGCACAACAGCCGGATAATAATATTGTACGGGTAGCGTTACAAGCATTGTCTGCTGTGATGGGTGGCACACAGAGCTTGCATACGAACTCTCGTGATGAAGCTTTGGCATTACCAACTGAGGAATCTGCACGGATTGCGTTACGTACCCAGCAAATTATTGCGCATGAGAGTGGCGTTGCGGATACGGTCGATCCATTGGCCGGTTCTTATTATGTTGAACAGTTGACCGATGAAATCGAAAAGCAAATCCGGGACTATTTAGATAAAATTGAAGACATGGGCGGTGCGGTTCAAGCGGTTGAAGAAGGTTACATGCAACGTGAAATTCATCAGGCTGCTTATGAAGCGCAAAAACGGATTGAATCGAAGGAAGATATTATCGTCGGCATGAACGAATTTACCACAGAAGAAGAAATGCAAGCGGATTTACTGAAAGTCGATGAAAAATTGGAGCAAGAACAAGTCGAACGACTACAGACGATTCGTAGCAAACGTGATCAGTCACTCGTTGATGAAAAATTGTCAGCCTTGAAGCAGGCAGCTGAACAACCGAATGAAAATCTCATGCCATATATTTTGGAAAGCGTAAAAGCATACGCCACGGTAGGTGAGATTTGTAACACGATGCGCGATGTTTTTGGTGAGTACACAGGAGCATAGGAAACCGTTTGCCAGAATGAGTTTAAAGGGTGTAGGAGGAGATGCAGAAATGGATAGGAAAATTCGCGTATTAGTCGCAAAGCCAGGATTAGACGGTCACGATCGGGGTGCACTCGTCATTGCTCAAACGCTTCGTGATCGTGGTATGGAAGTGATTTATACGGGCCTTCGACAATCGGCTGCCCAAATTGCGCAAACCGCTATACAAGAAGATGTGGATATCATCGGCTTATCATCATTATCTGGTGGTCATCGGTCATTGTTTCCAAAGGTCATCGAAGAATTGAAAAATCGTGAAGCAGATGATATTCCCGTCATCGGTGGTGGTGTCATTCCTGAAGAGGACATTCAATTTTTAAAAGACAAAGGAATTCAACAAATTTTTACGCCGGGTACCTCTACAGAGGATGTCGCTGATTATATCGAAAAGCACATCCAGGAGGATTCGAAATGAAAAAGATCAATCATATCGGAATTGCCGTAAAGAACCTTGCTGAAACGTTACCTTTTTATACGGAGACCCTTGGCCTGGAGTTTAAAGGTCAAGACGAGGTAGAAAGTGAAGGAGTCAAGGTGGCTTTCCTTTCTATCGGTGAAAGTAACCTGGAATTACTGGAGCCGCTTCACGATGATTCACCGATTGCAAAGTATATAGAAAAGCGAGGAGAAGGGATTCACCATATTGCACTTGAGGTCGATGATATCCATACGCGATTAGAGCAAATGAAGTCGCAGGGGATCCGGACAATCAATGACCAACCGAAGGAAGGAGCACACGGGACACAGGTCGCTTTTTTGCATCCAAAAGCAGCCAACGGAGTACTCTATGAACTTTGTCAGCCGAAACAGGAGGGATAGTAATGGACATATACGATAAAATCAATGAACTATACGATAAACGTCGCGAAGTCGAACTAGGCGGTGGCGATGACAAAATTCAGAAACAAAAAGAAAAAGGGAAGATGACGGCAAGAGAGCGGATTGATTATCTGTTGGATGACGGTTCGTTTGTTGAACTGAATGCATTTATGGAACACCGGGTCACGGACTTTGGCATGGCAGGGAAAAAGGCGCCTGGAGAGGGCGTTGTGACTGGCTATGGAACCATTGATGGCCGACCGGTTTACCTCTTTGCTCAAGATTTTACCGTCTATGGTGGGGCATTGGGTGAAATGCACGGGAAGAAGATTGCAGCCGTTATGGATTTAGCTGCTAAAAACGGCACGCCATTTATCGGTTTGAACGATTCAGGAGGGGCCCGGATTCAAGAGGGTGTCGCATCACTTGATGGATACGGTCATGTGTTTTACCGCAACTCCATTTATTCTGGCGTCATTCCGCAAATCTCCGTCATCATGGGACCAAGTGCCGGTGGTGCCGTCTATTCACCAGCGATTACCGATTTTGTCATTATGGTTGAAAAAACATCACAAATGTTTATTACCGGTCCCAAAGTAATTGAGACGGTAACCGGCGAAAAAATTACATCAGAAGATTTGGGTGGGGCGGAAGTACATAATACGAAAAGTGGAAACGCTCACCTGAAAGCAGCTACGGAAGAAGAAGCATTAGACCAAGTAAAAGAACTCATCTCATACTTGCCGCAGAATAACGAAGCGGACTTGCCAGTGTCAGAAACAAAAGAAGATGATGATTATCGACCGGATATGACGGATGTCATTCCATTTGATTCGATTCGTCCGTATGATGTTCGCGTCATCATTGAACAAGTTGTCGATGACCAATCTTTCTTTGAAATCCATAAAGATTTTGCGAAAAACATTGTCGTCGGTTTCGCAAAAGTGAAGGGAAAGACAGTCGGCCTGATCTGTAACCAACCAAAATTCCTTGCAGGTGGTCTGGATATTGATTCGAGTGACAAAGCGGCGCGTTTTATCCGCTTCTGTGATTCATTCAACATTCCATTGATTACCTTTGAAGACGTAACAGGTTTCTTCCCGGGTATCAAGCAAGAGCATGGTGGGATCATTCGCCACGGTGCCAAAATTTTGTATGCCTACTCAGAAGCGACCGTTCCGAAAATTACGGTCATCACACGAAAAGCGTACGGTGGTGCTTATGTTGCCCTAAATAGTAAATCGATTGGAGCCGATCTAGTTTACGCTTGGCCAAATGCGGAAATTGCAGTAATGGGACCAGAAGGCGCAGCCAATATCATTTTTGCTCGTGAAATCAATGAAAGCGATGATCCTGAAGCAACGAGAAAAGAGAAAATCGATGAATATCGGGAAAAATTCGCAAATCCATACGTCGCTGCCGGTTTAGGGATGGTGGATGATGTCATTGATCCAAGGGAAACGAGACAAAAACTGATTCAAGCGCTTGATATTTTACAAAACAAAAGAGAAGAACGACCGAAGAAAAAACACGGAAATATCCCATTATAAGGAGGTTTTGGCTTGATACAAGCAGATCGGGACCGATTAGTCAGTGAATTTATCGAACTGGTGAAAATCGATTCAGAAACAGGCCATGAAGAAAAAATCTCTGTCGTGTTAAAAGCGAAATTCGAAGCATTAGGTTTTACCGTTGAGGAAGATGATGCCAAGGAAAAAACGGGGCACGAATCGAATAATTTGATTTGCACACTCCCAGCGACAAAGGATGACGCTGATCCAATTTTTTTCAATGCCCATATGGATACGGTCGTACCCGGGAAAAATATCCAACCGATTGTAGAGAATGAAATCATCCGATCCGATGGTACGACCATTTTAGGCGCAGATGATAAAGCTGGTGTCACTGCCATTTTGGAAATGGTTCGACTGGTGAAAGAAAACGATATTCCACACGGTCAACTGCAGGTGATCATTACCGTGGGTGAAGAAGCTGGTTTGGTTGGAGCAAAAGCGTTGGATGCATCTTTGATTGATGCCAAATATGGTTATGCGGTCGATAGTCATGGCAAAGTTGGGGGATTAATCGTTGCCTCGCCAACGCAAGCGAAATTTGAAATCACTTGTCATGGTAAAACGGCACACGCAGGTGTTGCACCGGAAGAAGGTGTTTCGGCAATTACGTTAGGTGCAAAAGCAATCTCCAATATGAAACTTGGACGGATCGATGAACATACAACTGCGAACATTGGTCGTTTTGAAGGCGGTAAAGCAACGAATATCGTCAGTGATGAAGCAACCATCGTCGCTGAAGCCCGTTCACTCGAAAGAGAAAAATTAGATCACCAAATCGAACAGATGAAGCAAGCTTGTAAAGAAGCAGAGGAAGAAGTAGGCGGATCCATTGATGTCAACGTGAAAATCATGTATGAAGGGTACAATCATGATGAACAAGCTCAAGTCGTCCAAGTAGCGAACGAGGCAGCCAAACGGGTCGGATTGGAACCTGAGCTCAAAGCGACTGGTGGAGGTAGTGATGCGAACGTCATCAGCAGTTATGGTTTTCCGATGCTCAATCTGTGTGTTGGTTATGAAAACATCCACACACCAGAAGAAAAAATAGCCGTCAGTGAGATGATGAAGATTTCTTCATTATTGACAGGCATCGTTCAAGAGTCTGCAACTTACCAAGCAGATTAAACTGCAAATCGGTATATCAAAATAGAATAAAACGGTATAATGTAGATAGGTTATTGCAGTTACCGACAAATTCAATGTAAGCCTCATTCAGTTTTGGTGAATGGGGCTTACACCATGTAGGTGAGTAGGATGGGTAAAGGACGAGTAATTTTTCATGTCGACATGAACAGCTTCTATGCATCCGTAGAAATGGCTGATCGACCCGAATTAAAAGGAAAGCCAGTCGCCATTGCCGGGGCACCTGAGAAAAGAAAAGGCATTATCGTAACGAGCAGCTATGAAGCAAGAGCGAAAGGTGTAAAAACGACGATGCCTCTTTGGAAGGCTTATGAACTATGCCCAGAATTAATCGCCTTGCGTCCAAATTTCGAAAAATATAGGGAAGCATCGAGAAAAATGTTTTCAATCCTTTATGATATCTCACCAATTGTGCAGCCTGTCTCAATTGATGAAGGTTATTTGGATGTGACAGAGCATAATCTAGGGATGAACGGAATTGACCTTGCCAAGTGGCTTCAGAATAAAATATACGAAGAATTGGATTTACCTTGCAGTATCGGGATTGCCCCGAATAAGTTTCTTGCAAAAATGGCCTCGGACATGAAAAAACCAATGGGAATTACGGTCTTGCGTAAACGAGAAATCAAACAAAAATTATGGGTTTTGCCTGTCGGTGAAATGTACGGTGTAGGTGAGCGGACCGAAGAAAAATTAAAAACGATTGGCGTTCACACCATCGGCGACTTGGCACAACATTCGATGCCGGCCTTAAAACAATTACTGGGTATCAATGGTGAGCGACTTCATCTACGGGCGAACGGTCATGATAATCGTCCGGTTGACCCGGATGCCATCTATGAGTTTAAAAGTATCGGGAATTCGAGTACACTGCCGTATGACACGACTGATCGGAATGAAATCGACCAGTTGTTCGATCGACTTGCTGAACGTGTGTCCTCGAGGTTGGCTTATAAGGATGTCGTCTCTGAGAACATTCAAATCATGATTCGGTACTACAACCGGACGACGATTACCCGCAGTAAACAATTGCGTGATTTTGTTGAAAGCAAAGATGAGATTCTGCAAGTTGCGAAAATGTTATTTGATCAACATTGGAATGAAGAACCGGTTCGATTACTCGGCATTACCGCCCAACAACTAGTTCCCAAACATGAATTATCGAAGCAACTGGATTTGTTCACCTATGAAGAAGAAGCTGAAAAGGAAAAGCTCTATCAAACAGTCGAAGAAATGAAAGAAAAATTTGGAGATGGGGTCTTCTTAAATACGAAACAGCCAAAACAACCAAAGCTCTCCACAAGCTTTCAAAAAGATTTTCTGAGTGAGTTTCAACAACATAAGAATAAAGAATAGCCGATCCGTGTAAGTTACGATAACTTAGTGGATCGGCATTTTTGTGTTAAAGGGAAGTCTCACTGCGTTGAGATGGGTATTTTGTTATTTCAACGCAGTGATAAAGTCTATCAAACAATCATTTCCCCAAATCAGTTCACTTTTTAAATAATTTATTCATGATCTGTTTCCCGAATTTTGAATTGGGATACCGAAAAGATAAATCGAGAGCAGTCGTTTGTTTCAATACACTTTTTCGGTGTGTAAACGTACGGAAGCTTTCATAACCATGATAGCTTCCCATCCCGCTGGTTCCGATTCCGCCAAACGGAAGATGAGGCGTGCCGATATGCATAATTGTATCGTTGATTGCACCGCCACCAAAGGAAACATTGTTAACGACCCAACGTTGCTTTTGCTCATTTTCAGAAAAATAATAAAGAGCTAATGGATTTCTGGCATGATCAATCTCTTCAACAATTTCTTCAAGATGCTGAAAGGTTCGAATCGGTAGGATTGGTCCAAAAATTTCTTCCTGCATCACAGGTCGATCCCATGTCGGTTCGTCAAGTAAAGTAGGATTCATCCTTCGGTTTTCACGATCGATTTCTCCGCCAAAAATTATATTTTCTTGCTCAACAAGTTGTTCTAGTCTATTTAGATGGTCTTCATGGATGATTTGCGTGTAATTTGGGTTTTTGATTGGGTTTTCTTCATAGAGTGTTTTCATTTCTTTGATTAACGATTGAACGAGTTGGTCTTTGACGGACTGATGGACGAGCAAGTAATCGGGAGCAATACACGTTTGACCTGAATTTAGCATTTTACCCCATGCAATTCGTTTTGCGGCCAATTGGATTTTGGCATCCTCATCGACTATTGCAGGGCTTTTGCCGCCTAACTCAAGGGTGATGGGGGTCAAATGTTTACTTGCTTTTTCCATGACGATCCGGCCGACGTGTTGGCTTCCGGTAAAGAAAATATAGTCGAAGGGAAGGTCAAGGAGCTCTTGTGAAACTTCTTTACCACCCTCAACTACGGTCACAAATTTTCTCTCGAACGTATCGGTAATCATTTTAGCTAACAATTCGCTCGTATGCGGAGTGAACTCAGATGGCTTCAAGAACACTGTATTGCCGGCTGCGATGGCTCCGATCAATGGTGTTATACTTAAATTCAATGGATAATTCCAAGGGCTGATGATCAAAACAGTTCCGTAAGGTTGTTTATAAATAAAACTTTTTGCCCCTTTATGGGTGGTTGGTGTTTTGACTTTTTCGGTCCGCATCCATTCTTTTAAATTGCGTGTGACAAATTCGATTTCGCTATATAAAACACCAAGTTCCGTCATCAGAATCTCATAGTCTGATTTACCCAAATCTTTTTTGATCGCCTGGTAAATGCGAGTTTCATTTCGTTCTAACATGTTTTTCAACTTCTGCAGCTGATGAATGCGATACGTATACGTCATCGTTTTTCCGGCACGGTACATCGCTTTATGTTGTGTGAATGTTTCTTGGACGTTCAAGGTTATCCCACCTTTCTACCGCTTTATTTCGTAAGTCATGAAATCTTCGGCGTACGTTAGCGAAGGAAATATCGCTTTTAAATGTTGTATTTCTTTAACCAGTTCATCTGAATGATATCTGGATGAAATATGGTTCATGATCAGGTGTTTTACTTGAGCTTTCTGTGCAAGGGTTGCCGCATGGGTTGCTGTTGAATGAAAATAGTCGTGGGCCAATGCTTGATCACTTTCTAAAAATGTAGCCTCATGGATGAGCAGGTCAATGCCGTGAATCCAGTCTGCTTGTTCGATTACCGGTCGTGTGTCTCCGAAAATCGCAATTTTTCTTCCCTGAATATCTGGTCCTGTTACATCTTTTCGGTGAATAATTTGGCCATTCGGTAAGGTTGTGGTCGATTGATTTTTTATGGTTTCATATAAAGGACCAGGAGCAACGCCTAATTGTTTCAGTTTTTCTGGAAGAAGAGGTCCGATTTGATCTTTTTCCTCAATTTTATAAGCATAAGACGGCATGCCATGATTCAACTTCTTAACTGAAACACTGATGTGTTCATCTTCAAAGACTGTTGTCTCTGAGATCGGTATAAACACAATCGGGTAATTTAGATGCGTACCGGTAGTCCTTAAGGAAGTATTGACAAATTCCTTTAGCTCAGGCGGTCCATAGATTTCAATGGGTGTTGTCCCATCTTGAAAAGAACGACTGCTGAGTAAGCCAGGAAGCCCGAGTACATGATCGCCGTGCATGTGAGTAATGAATATTTTAGTGATTTTCCGCGGTTTGATCGTTGTTTTCAATATTTGATGCTGAGTTGCTTCTCCACAATCAAATAGCCAGATTTCATCCCGTTCTTGCAACATTTTCAACGCAAGGGAGGAGACGTTTCGGTTTTTGGAAGGCATGCCAGAACCGGTTCCTAAAAATGTAATTTCCACGACTTGTTCCTCCTCTTAATACATCCATCCACGTTGATATTGTCTCGGCGATTCAATCTCGACGTTCAAATCATCTGCAGCCTGTTTTGGCCAGTATGGATTTTTCAAAATTGCTCTTCCGATAAAAACTAAATCTGCCCGGTTATTTTTTATGATTTCTTCAGCTTGATTCCCGTCTCGGATCCAACCGACAGCACCCGTTGGAAGGTTGGCTTCATTTTTGATCGTTTCTGCGTATGGAACTTGATAACTCGGATAGACATCGATCGGGGTTTGGGCATGTACGATCCCACCTGAGCTACAATCAATCAAGTCCACACCATCTTTTTTCATTTGGTGTGCAAGGGTGACATAATCATCCACGTCATAACCATCCTCATGATATTCATTGGCAGAAATCCGTACGAAAAGTGGACCAGCCCATTCTTCACGGACCGCTGAAATGATTTCCTTTAAAAACAAGTAACGTTTTTCCTTTGAGCCACCGTAGCGGTCTGTCCGTTGATTCGCTAAAGGAGAAAGGAATTCATGAATTAAGTAACCATGTGCACCGTGCAATTCAATGATGTCAAATTGGGCTTCTTTTGCGCGACGTGCACCTTCTCGAAATGCTTGAATTGTTTCTTGGATCTTGTCTTCTGTCATTTCAGTCGGATTCCGTGAGTCTTCATCAAATGGGATGGCACTTGGAGCGAAAATTTCTTCTTTGACTCTAGATTTCCTTCCTGCATGGGCGAGTTGGATAGCGCTTTTGGCACCGTGCTGGTGGAGCCGCTCATTCAGGATTCGGAATCCTTTGATATGTTCATCTGACCAAATCCCTAAGTCTTGAGGGGAGATCCTTCCTTCTGGTTGTACCGCAGTCGCTTCCACCATAACGAGGCCGGCTTGACCAACCGCACGACTTTCATAATGTGTATAATGGAATGGCGTTAATTTTCCATCTTCGTCTTCACAAGAATACATGCACATCGGTGACATGACGATTCGGTTTTTTAATTGGACGTTTTTGATTTGAAAAGGTTCGAATAGGCTTCCCATTTTTTTACCTCATTTCTATGATTCGTGTTAGGATGTTTTTGGATCGGATTCATCGGTCGATAGAGAAGTCGTGTCTGTGAATAAATCTGGTCGGTCCGTGATGACACCAAATGCATTTTTGTCGACGCATCGTTGATAGGTCTTAGTTTGGTTGACGGTATAAACACGAAATGGTATCTGGTGTTCGTTCAATGTTTTGACCATTCTTGAAGACAGTAGGCGTGATTTGATATGCATCATATTTGCACCTGTGTCTTTTAGGTACGTATGCACATTTCGAAATGCAATCTTGCTTAAGAGCGCTAAATCAATATGCGGGTGCAACTCCCGGAACCGATAGATGGTATGTGGATTAAAACTTGATATGACGACACGATCTTCCAGTCCATATTGATGAATCAATTGAAAGACGATTTTCTCGATGTTCGGATAATTGATGACATTTGTTTTCAATTCAATATTGACGAATAGTTTTTTAGGTAACATCCATTTGAAAAAAGATTCGAGCGACATGATTTTTTCATTGGAAAATCGGTCGCTGAACCAACTGCCCGCGTTAAATTGCTGAAGTTCTTTATACGTATATTTCTGGACAGGTCCACGACCATTTGTTGTCCGTTTGATGTCTTCATCATGAATGATGGTAGGGATCTGGTCCTTGGTCAGATGGACATCCAATTCGATGCCGTCCGCACCCATTTCTTCTGCCAATTGGAATGCGGCTAATGTATTTTCAGGAGCAAATTTACTTGCTCCACGGTGAGCGATGATTTGAGTCACGGCTGACACACCTTTATCATTTTCTGATTCGATTGTCTTGTATAGATGTAAAAAAGTCAATCATTGTTGACGAATTGATGAACGTACACACTGGATGAATTTTTGTAGTATAATAAAAAATGAATCGCCATTCATAAAACGGATGGGTTCAACCTCATGAGATGGAAGGAGTTAAACCATTGAATCTACAATCAATCCACCAAATCACAGTACCAACCCCATACGCTGTCGGTGATGTTCATACGTACATACATATCGGTGATACGGTCACGTTGTTTGATGCCGGCGTAAATACAGATGAGGCTTGGGAGCGGTTTGTCTATGAATTAAAACAACTTCACTTAAAACCACAAGACATTGGGCAAATCCTATTGACCCACCATCATCCAGATCATATCGGCTTCGTCGGCCGTTTTGATCATCAACCGAATATTTACGGGCATCCATTGACGGATCGTTGGTTACAGCAATCGGATGAATTCTTTACTCATTATGTTCATTTCTTTAACGATTTATATAAACGATGGGGCGTACCCAAAAAGTTTCAAACCATCGAAAAAACGCTTGCGGTTACGAAAAAGTTCTCTTCCAAGGCAAGGTTAAGCCACTATTTACATGATGGCGATTATATTGAAGCGATTCCCGGGTTGAGAGTGATTGAAACGCCAGGGCATGCGGAAAGCCATCTTTCATTCTATGATGAGAAAGAACATTTATTGATCGCCGGGGATTTATTGTTGAAACATATTTCATCCAATCCATTATTGGAGCCACCTGTTAACCCATCGATGGAGCGTCCGAAACCGTTGTTGAATTATCGCAAATCGATGTTACGACTGCTTGATTATGAAATCAAACAAGTTTTGCCTGGGCATGGTGAGATTTTCAGTGGCCATAAAGAATTGATCCGAAAGCGATTGGAAAAACAAGAAAGTCGGGCGAATCACGTCTTGAAGTACGTAACTGAAAATCAAGCCCAAACGCCATTTGAAATTTGTAAGTGGCTATTTTCAAAGCAGTATGAAGCACAGTTCGGTTTGACGATGTCTGAAACCATTGGACAATTGGATTACCTTTACAGTAAGGGTGCCATCCAAACCAAACAGGAACAAGGCATCGTATATGTATCTTAGCGGCCTGACAAAAGTTAATTAGAAGGAATCGGGAGCGATCACAAAAAAGATGCGCTCCCGACCTTTTTTTGGATCGTTAATCTCGATGCTCTTGGTAAACTTGGGCTTTTGTAATTGTTTTCAGTTCGTCGTATAAATCATCTGAAATGGAAGATTCCTCATAAGCTTGCATGTTTTCCTCGACTTGTTTTGGATCGCTCGCACCGATGACTAAGCTACCGACTGCTTCATTGCTTAATAAATAGCCTATTGCCAGTGATTGTAAGGGACGGCCGTCTTCATTCGCCAGTGCTAATAACTCTTTAATGGTATGCCTTAATTCATTTGCTTCATAGTCTAAGAATCCATCCTGACCTTTTTGTTGCCATTGAACCATCCCATCATCCGTCAGCATGCCTTTTCCTAACGCTCCACGTGCCATGATGTTCACCTGGTTCTCTTTGAAGGTCTGTTCAAACTCTTCTGGTCTCCTGTCGAGTAAGCTATATTGCATCATGTTACTGACAATATTCGATTGACCGAGAAAGCGTTCAATGACATTCGGCCGAATGGAAGAAATTCCATAGTGTCGAATGAGTCCTTCTTGCTGCATTTCTTCAAAGGCTTCCAATACTTCATCAAATGGATCTTCAATGGTGCCTCCGTGTAATTGATACAAATCGATGTCATCTATCCCGAGTCGCCTTAAGCTATTTTTTACCGCTTCTTTTAAGTATTTCTTAGAAGGATCCCAATACCAACCTTCTTTGCCTGCTTCAAAATGGTTCCCGCCTTTGGTTGCGATGATGAGATCGTCTCGTTTTCCTTTGATCGCTTGTCCGATGATGTTTTCATTTTCACCAAAATCATATAAATCAGCCGTATCCAAGTAATTGATGCCTGACTGAATTGCTTCCTCGATAATGTCTGTTGCACGTTGGATGTTTGTACCCAAATTCATACAACCTAAGCTTATTTCACTTACTTCCAGGTCACTATTTCCGAGTACTCTTTTTTTCATTGACATCACTCCTTTCCATTCATTGTAGGATGAGGGGAAGTGAATGACAAATGGTTGATGATTTTTCCTTGTGGTAAACTGAAATGGAGAATAGGGAGGTATCAAATTGAGCAAATTTGAAGAGAGAACAATCGAAACAAATCAAATTTATCAAGGCAAAATAATTGATCTGGAAATTGATGATGTCATCCTTCCTGATGGAAACCAATCCAAACGTGAAATTGTCCGGCATCCTGGTGCGGTTGCGATTTTAGCCATGACGTCCGAAAATAAAATTGTACTGGTCGAACAATATCGTAAAGCACTTGGCAAATCCATTATCGAAATACCGGCTGGAAAGTTAGAGCCTGGTGAAGCGTCTCGCATAACGGCAGAACGAGAACTGGAAGAGGAAACGGGCTATGGGGCAAATGAATTAACCTATCTGATGTCTTATTATACATCTCCTGGTTTTGCAGATGAGAAAATCGAATTATTTCTAGCGAAAGATCTCTATAAGGTAGATGAAGCGAGGCAAGGCGATGACGATGAATTTGTCGAAGTCATTGAGCTATCGCCCGAAGAAGCACTCCCCTATATTCAAGAGGAGCGAATCCATGATGCCAAAACCATTCAAGCGATTTATTATGCATTGTTAAAGGAAGCGAACTCATGAATTTTACTACCTATTATGCTGATTTTCATATTCATATCGGTGAGACGATCTACGGTAAACCCGTGAAAATCTCTGCATCGAACCAACTAACGTTCCAAACCATTATCGAGTTCGTGAAGGAAAGTAAAGGGCTTGATTTGATCGGAATCATCGATGCGCATGTTCCGGCTGTTCTAGAAGAAGTAGAGTCACTTATTCAACAAGGAGCTGTATGGGAGCTGAAAGACGGTGGAGTATCGAATGGTTCGGTCACCGTCTTATTAGGTTCTGAAATTGAAATATATGATTCAAACTGTCACGGCCCGATTCATGTACTCTGTTTCTTCAAAACGCTAGAAAGAATGAAACGATTTGCAGGATGGTATGAACGACATGTCAGCAACCCACATTTAAGCTCGCAACGAATATACGCCGAAGGGAAGGAATTGCAGAGGATCGTAAAGGACTTGGGCGGCCTGTTTATCCCTGCACACGTATTCACACCATTCAAAAGCTTATATGGTAAAGGAGTAAAACAAAGCTTAACGGAGGTATTCGACCCTGATTTAATCAATGGGATTGAGCTCGGCTTAAGTTCAGATACTGACATGGTCAAAGGCATTGAAGAATTAGCTCCTTATCCGTTTCTGACCAACTCGGATGCCCATTCACTAGAGAAAATAGCAAGAGAGTATCAAGCGCTTCAACTAAAAGAGCCGACTTTCCTGGAATTTGAGAAAGTGTTGAAGGGGGAAGCGGGTCGCAGGGTGCTTGCCAATTATGGAATGAACCCTCGACTGGGTAAGTATCATCATACTGTATGTAACATTTGCCAAACGACTGAAATATCTGGCTTGAAGTGCCCGAATTGTGGCTCAACCCGCCTAGTTCGCGGTGTGAGTGAGCGTATTAAAGACTTATCTGGGCCAAGTGAACCTGACGTTGGGCGGCCACCATATATTCATCAGGTACCACTTGATTACATTCCAGGACTAGGACCCAAAACCCTGGCCCGATTACGCGACGAGTTGCATCACGATATGTATATCATCCATGAGGCTGATTTTAATCAACTCAAAAAAGCATCCAATGAAAAAATCGCTAGAAAAATTTTAGATTTGAGGGAAGGTAAAATGTCCATTCAAGCGGGTGGCGGCGGTTCATACGGGAGAATCATCGAATAATCCTTTCATCTTTTCGTTCTAGTTTTCAAAACACCATCATAGATTTCTAATAGAAACGGTGATAGGGGGAACTAGAATGAAGCAGTGGATCAAAGGATCTTTATATACGATTGAACCTTATATGAGCCTTTATGTATTTTTATTTGTATTATTTGTCATTGGCGTATTATTTGGCGCAAACCTTGTCGGGAATTTGAATTTTCTGCAACAGCAGGATTTGTTGTTTTTTGTCGAGAATTATTTTCAGACGTTGGAACGCCCGACTGACCAAGGATTAATCAGTAGTTTTATCCAAATATTATATACGCACGGAAAATATCTCATTTTCTTATTTTTGTTCGGCTTATCCTTTGTCGGGTTGCCAGTCGTTTGGTTTCTGTTGTTCGTCAAAGGTGTGGTGGTCGGATTCACTGTCGGTTTCCTCGTTCATCAATTGGCATGGGACGGATTTTTGATTTCTTTTCTATCGATTGCACCACAAAATCTGTTGATCGTACCCGCATACTTGTTCTTGGCAGCGGGGAGTATGATCTTCTGCATCAAAATCATGAAAATGTTGTTTAGCCGCATTGGCAATAAGACATCTATTGGTGAAGTAGTGAGAAATTATTTCAAAACTTTTGTGATTGCTTTTGCGATTTTATTTGTCGGATGTCTAGTTGAAATCCTGATTTCTAGCCAAGCCATCCATCTCGTTATCAATCGATAAGACATATTACTTTAAAATGATTATAATCTGCTATTAATAATTATTTTAATTTGACACCTCTTACACACTTAACTATAATTAAACTTAAGAAACGTAGAGGAGAGGTGCAAAGTGGAAAATCGCATTGAAAAAATCAAAAAACAATTATCATCTCAAAGCTACAAATTGACACCTCAGCGTGAAGCCACAGTTCGAGTGTTGCTTGAACACGAAGAAGACCACTTAAGTGCCGAAGATGTGTATCTCCTCGTGAAGGAAAAAGCACCTGAAATCGGATTGGCTACAGTGTATCGCACGCTTGAGTTATTAACCGAATTAAGTGTCGTTGACAAAATCAATTTCGGAGACGGCGTTTCACGATATGACTTACGGAAAGAAGGAGCACAACACTTCCATCACCACCTCGTTTGTGTCGAATGTGGAGCCGTAAAAGAAATCGAGGAAGACCTGCTTGGTGATGTAGAAGAAATCGTACAAACCAAATGGTCATTTGAAGTTCAAGATCACCGGCTGACCTTTCATGGCGTATGCGAACAGTGCCAAGCCGTTTTATCCAAAGTTAAATTATAATTAAAGCAAAGGACCTTTATCATGAAGGTTCTTTTTTATTTGGCTATTTTATCTGCTTAACAAATACGAGAACCCGCTCAACTATAGCGGAAACACGTTCAACGAGAGTGGAAACCCGCTCAACAAAAGACGAAACACGTTCAACTAAATCGAAAACCCGCTCAATGTACAGAAAAAGACGTTCAACCCTCATCCAAACCCGCTCAACCATCATAAGATACCAATCCATCCATGCTATTTGATGAAATATACGCCTTTCGTATGGTAAATTAAAACTGTGAGGAATGTAGGTCACGGAGTAAGGGGAAAAATAAATGAGAAATGAGATGTCTGATTACATTCATTTTTTGACGATTGAGAAAGGGTTAGCCGAAAACACCTTGAAATCGTATGAAAGAGATTTAAAGCAGTATCAACTTTTTTTGAAAAAAGTATATGAGATCTCAGACGTTCAGTCGATTGAACGGAATCATATTAAGCATTTTTTGCTTACGTTAAAGGAGCAAGGGAAATCATCTTCTTCAATCTCAAGAATGATTTCCACCATCCGTTCGTTTCATCATTTCTTAATTCGTGAACGGCTTGTCGACCACGATGCCAGTTTACATATTGAAACGCCAAAAAAAGAACGGATGTTACCGAAAGTTTTATCGAGTCAAGAAGTTGAAGAACTGCTGGACATTGCAGGGCAGACTCCTTTTGATTTAAGAAATAAAGCGATGTTGGAAACCTTATATGCGACAGGCTTGAGAATTACCGAATTGTTATCTTTACAATTAGATGATTTACATCTGATGATGGGGTTTGTCCGGATTACCGGGAAGGGTGGAAAGGAGCGAATTGTTCCACTCGGAAAACATGCACAAGACGCGATTGCGGATTATGTCGATCACGGACGCCCGCAACTCGAAAAGCGAACACCATCCGATTCTTTATTTCTGAACCATCATGGCAGAGCGATGACGCGCCAAGGTTTTTGGAAAATCCTAAAGGGAATCGTAATGGAAAAAGGGATTAAAAAGGAAATTTCGCCTCATATGTTGAGGCATTCGTTTGCAACGCATCTATTGGAAAATGGTGCGGATTTGCGTGCGGTTCAAGAGATGCTTGGCCATGCCGATATCTCAACGACCCAAATCTACACGCATGTCACGAAAACGAGACTGAAGGATATTTATCATTCGTATCATCCAAGGGCATAGTAGCGAAATGAAGCAGAAATAGGAGGTTAATAGATGGATTTTAAACGAGTATTTTTGATAGTCATGGACTCTGTAGGAATTGGTGAAGCACCTGATGCAAAGGAATTCAATGATGTCGGGGCTGATACCCTAGGCCATATCGCCGAGAAAATGAATGGGTTGCAAATGCCGAATATGGCTAAACTCGGGCTAAGCAATATTCGAGAAATTCAGGGAATCGAGAAAGCGGAACAACCGAAAGCACATTTTACGAAAATGCAAGAAGCATCCAGTGGAAAAGACACGATGACGGGCCACTGGGAAATTATGGGCTTGCGGATTGACCAGCCGTTCCGGACATTCCCAGATGGATTTCCGGATGAACTCATCGAGAAAATCGAAACGAAATTCGGGCGAAAAGTCATTGGGAATAAACCAGCGTCCGGTACGGAAATTATTAAAGAACTCGGTGAAGCACATATAAAAACGGGTGCATTAATCGTATATACATCTGCCGATTCAGTGTTGCAAATTGCAGCTCACGAAGAGATTGTCCCGCTCGATGAACTTTATGAAATCTGTGAATATGCTAGAGAAATCACAAAAGAAGAGCCGTATATGATTGGACGAATTATCGCTCGGCCATTTGTAGGTGAGCCGGATCAGTTCGAACGGACTTCCAACCGACATGATTATGCATTAAAACCTTTTGGCAAAACGGTCATGAATGAATTGGAAGACAATGAGTTGGACGTGATTGCAATTGGGAAGATATCTGACATCTACGACGGCGAAGGCATTACGAGAGCGATTCGAACGAAAGATAACGAGGATGGGATGGACCAAATCCGTCGTACGATGGATGACGAATTTACAGGCATCAGCTTTTTGAACTTAGTCGATTTTGATGCTAAGTTTGGTCATCGAAGAGACCCAATTGGTTATGGAGAAGCATTGGAAGCATTTGACCGACGATTGCCGGAAGTCCTTGAAGCATTAAATGAAGATGATTTATTGATCATAACAGCTGATCACGGCAATGACCCGGTTCACCACGGTACCGACCATACCCGTGAATTTGTCCCATTGCTCGTCCATCATAAAAACATCAATACGGGTAAAGAACTACCAATCAGAAAAACATTCGCTGACATCGGTGCAACGATTGCAGATAATTTTGGGGTTCAGTTGCCTGACTATGGGGAAAGCTTTTTGAAAGATATTCGATAACTGGCTTTCATAGGCCATAAATTTAACTGGTGTTTTCAAGGAGTGTACGACAATGAATTTAGTTAATCAGATTAACGAAGCAACAGTGTATATCAATAATCAAACCAAAAACACACAGCCTAAGATTGGATTGATTCTCGGTTCTGGCTTAGGTGTCATGGCTGAATATATCGAAAACGAGACAATTATCCCTTACGAGGAGATTCCGCATTTCCCAAAGTCGACGGTAGCTGGACATAAAGGGCAGCTCGTCATTGGGCAACTGGAAGGGAAGACAGTCGTCGCCATGCAAGGTCGTTTTCATTTTTACGAGGGGTATGACATGGAGTCGGTGACTTTTCCTGTACGCGTGATGAAAGCACTTGGCGTTGAACAGTTACTCGTCACAAATGCGGCTGGTGGAATTAATGAAAACTTTGAACCAGGCGACTTAATGATCATTCAAGATCATCTCAATCTGATGGGTACGAACCCATTAATCGGGCCAAATAATGAAGCGCTTGGTCCACGTTTTCCGGACATGTCGGAAGCTTATGATAAGAAACTCAGAAATTTGGCGGCACAAACCGCAGAGGACATTGGACTGTCCATTCAAAAAGGTGTTTATGTCGGGAATTCAGGGCCGACCTATGAAACGGGTAGTGAAATCAAAATGCTTCGAATTCTTGGCGGTGATGCGGTCGGAATGTCCACGGTACCTGAAGTCATCGTAGCGAATCATGCACAAATGGACGTGTTGGGAATTTCCTGTATTTCGAATATGGCTGCAGGGATTCTCGATCAGCCTTTATCCCATGAAGAAGTCATTGAGACAACCGAACGTGTGAGAGAAGATTTCATTCGTTTCGTCCAGGCAATCGTCAAGAACATGTAGATTGGAGTGAGGCCAAGTGAGAATGGTCGATATTATTGAAAAGAAACGTGACGGATATGCGTTATCCAATGAAGAAATCAAATTTTTTATTGATGGCTATACATCTGGAGTCATTCCGGATTATCAAGCAAGCGCCTTGGCAATGGCGATTTATTTTCAAGATATGAAAGCTGAAGAGCGTGCTGGATTGACGATGGAAATGGCGCGTTCCGGTGACATGATCGATCTATCTGAAATTGAAGGGATCAAGGTCGACAAACACTCCACAGGGGGCGTTGGCGATACCACAACATTGATTCTCGCTCCCCTCGTCGCTTCTGTTGGCGTACCTGTTGCGAAAATGAGCGGTAGAGGACTAGGGCATACAGGAGGAACCATCGATAAATTGGAATCGGTTCCTGGCTTCCATGTTGAATTGTCGACAGAGGAATTTATTCGTCATGTGAATAAAAATAAAGTGGCGGTCATCGGCCAATCAGGGAATTTGACGCCTGCTGACAAAAAACTATATGGTCTGCGGGACGTCACGGGTACCGTCAACTCAATTCCCCTTATCGCAAGTTCCATCATGAGCAAAAAAATTGCTGCGGGTGCGGATGCCATTGTGCTCGATGTCAAAACGGGTGCCGGTGCCTTTATGAAAAAAGAGAGTGAATCCGTTGAATTAGCCAAAGCAATGGTATCGATCGGAAATCAAGTCGGAAGGAAGACGATTGCCGTAATCAGTGATATGAGCCAACCACTAGGGAATGCAATCGGAAATTCGCTTGAGATGCAAGAAGCCATCGATACGCTAAAAGGAAATGGACCCGAAGACTTGACTGATTTGACCTTTACGCTAGGCAGTCAAATGGTCATGCTGGCTAACAAGGCAGATAGCCTGTCAGAAGCATGGGAAATGCTTGAGAAAAGTATAAAATCTGGTGATGCCATAGCGAAGTTTAAAGAGTTTTTGTCGTCTCAAGGTGGAGATGCTTCGGTTGTTGATGACCCATCGCTTCTTCCGAAAGCGAAATATCAGATCGAACTGACTGCTGAAGAATCTGGATATATCCATGAAATCACTGCAGATGAGATCGGCCATGCTGCAAGCTTGCTCGGAGCAGGCAGGTTGACGAAGGATTCAGCAATTGACCTTTCGGTAGGTATTGTTCTAGGGAAAAAAATCGGAGATACGGTTGAAAAAGGTGAACCATTGCTGACCATCCATAGTAATGATGAAAACGTGAAAAAAGTGAAAGAGATATTGAGTGAGAACATCAAAATCTCACCAGAACCATTGATCTTACCGGATCTGATTCGACAGATCATAGCCGAATAAGAATCACCCCCTGAGGACATGGACATAACTTTTAAGCGAAATCTATTGCATAGATCATGCTTCAAGAGTTATGTTCCAACCTCATCCCCACATTTCTGTACTCGTCCCAACTTTGACTCTTTTCAACTTCTTCAAAAGGTCATTCAATCAATATTCACTTTACATACAAATATTTTATTGACCCCATTCTTTCCAATGGATAAGAATTTCATGTGCATGGAATAATTTTGAGATTCATGTCAAAAATATCAAACAGGAAGAATGGAGGGAAAAGTATGTTTCGTAAAATGTTCATTGTTCTAATCATTAGTTCATTTTTACTCACTTCCAAATTCACATTGATGGCAGAGGAAGCGGAAATAACGAGCCATTCTGCAAGTTCGATTCTTATGGAAGTTGATACAGGTACGATTCTTCACGAAGAAGAAGCGCATAAAAAGTTACCCCCTGCGAGTATGACGAAGTTGATGACACTCCTTCTCATTATGGAAGAGCTCGACCAGGGGAAATTAAAATTGGATGAAACGATCCGGGTGAGTGAGTACGCCGCATCGATGGGTGGCTCGCAAATCTTTTTGGAGCCGAATGAAGAAATGTCGGTGGAAGACCTATTAAAAAGTATTGCAATCGCTTCGGCCAATGATTCCTCAGTCGCATTGGCTGAACGAATTGCGGTTACCGAGGAAGCCTTTGTCAGTCGGATGAATGAGCGTGCAAAGGAATTAGGTCTTCAGAATACGACATTCAAGAATTCAACCGGCTTACCTGATGAAGGCCATGTCAGTTCGGCATATGATTTGGCGAAAATTGCCCATGAATTACTGAAGCACGAAGAAATTACCGATTACACGCAAATTTATGAAGATTATTTACGAAAAGGAACGGAAGAAGAGTTCTGGCTTGTCAACACAAATAAACTCGTCAAATTCTATCCAGGTGTCGATGGATTGAAAACCGGTTATACAAGTGAAGCGAAATACGGTTTAACAGCAACTGCTAAACGGAATGATATGCGTGTTATTGCCGTTGCGATGGGGGCTGAAACGGTGAAAGATCGTAATGAAGATATTACGAATATGTTGGACTATGCGTTTAGCCACTATGAGCTACATCGAATTCATGAAAAAAACGCACCGCTTCACACGTGGTCTCATTTGAAGGCCAAACAAGATGAATTGACACTTGTTTCTGAGCGACCGATTTCCATTCTTCTTTCAAAAGGTGAAAGTCTGGATGAGTATGAGACAATCGTTGAAACCGAAAATCTTGATCAATGGCCAATCAAACAAGGCGATCAGCTAGGGAAGTTAAAAATAAAAAGTAAGGATACGACGATGAAAGAAATTCCGTTATTCGTCAAAGAAGATGTAGAGGAAGCTTCGATTTTTCAATTGATCAACCGTACAGGAAAATATCTGCATCAAGGATATAAAACGTCGAATACACACTAGTTTTGTCATGAAGAAGGATTTTTCATGTTCGCCAAAGAAAGACTCAAGTAGCTAAAACCATTAGGAGGGAATAGCCTTGAGTCTTACTTATGAGTTCGAACAAAAAGAGAATGTCTTGCTCGTACGGTTGACTGGTGAATTAGATCATCATGAAGCTGAGCAATTGAAGAATGATTGGCAGTTGTATTTACGCGAAGGGGTTAAACATGTTGTCGTCAATCTGGAAAACTTGCACTTCATGGATTCTTCCGGATTAGGTGTATTTTTGGGAAGATATAAAGAAGTGAAAGAATTGAATGGTGAAATGGTCATCTGTGCCATCAATTATGACGTCAATCGATTATTTGAGCTTTCCGGTCTGTTTAAAATCATCGATACAGAAGATAGTGAGGATGCTGCACTAGCTCGTTTGGGGGTGGCTCTATGAGTAATCATATGAGAGTTGAATTTGCCGCCAAAAGTGAGAACGAATCATTTGCAAGAGTGACGGTTGCAGCATTCATCGCTCAATTGGATCCGACGGTCGAAGAAATGACCGAAATCAAAACAGTCGTTTCTGAGGCTGTGACGAATGCGATCATTCACGGCTATGAACAAAATGAGGAAGGTATCGTCCTTGTGGAATGCTTCATTGAGAATCAAGAAATTTCTTTGACGATCCAGGATTTCGGTAATGGCATCGCGAATGTGGAGGAAGCAATTCAGCCGATGTACACATCCAAGCCCGAACTGGAACGATCGGGGATGGGCTTTACGATTATGGAAAACTTTATGGATCAATTTGAAATCGAATCGATCCCGCATCAAGGCACGACCGTTAAGTTACGTAAAAAGTTTCTAAAAAATCAGTCGGCATATAATTAGGTGATGCCGATGAGCCATAGCCAAATGAAAAAGAATATCTCTTTGAGCAATGAAACGGTCAAAGAGTTAATTCGTAAAAGTCAAAATGGAGATGAAAAGGCTCGTGATGAAATTGTTGAACACAATACACGACTGGTTTGGTCGGTCGTTCAACGGTTTTTGAATCGCGGATATGAACCAGATGACCTTTTTCAAATCGGTTGTATTGGCTTGATCAAATCCATCGATAAATTCGATCTGTCGTATGATGTTCGGTTCTCTACATACGCTGTCCCCATGATTATCGGTGAGATTCAACGTTTCATCAGAGATGATGGATCGTTGAAAGTCAGTCGATCCTTAAAAGAGCTAAATAACAAAATTCGTGTGAAAAAAGATGAGCTGACGAAAGAATTTGGTGAATCCCCGTCCATTTCTAAACTAAGTGAAGAAATGGGGATTTCCAAAGAAGATATCATCCTGGCATTGGAAGCCAACCAACAGCCTCATTCCATTCATGAAACGGTCTTTGAAAACGAAGGTGATCCGATTACGTTGATGGATCAGATTTCGGACAAAAACAATGACTGGTTCGACCACATTGCGTTAAAAGATGCGATACATCATTTAAATGAACGAGAGAGGTTAATTGTCTATCTTCGTTATTATAAGGATCAGACCCAATTCGAAGTAGCTAAGCGATTAAGCATATCCCAAGTGCAGGTATCGCGGTTGGAAAAAAATATTTTGGAACGGTTAAAAGAATATTTGGAGCACTGATCAATCATCTAACCGACACACCTGCTTTATTAGGACCCATCCTAGTAAAGCAGGATTTTTTTATGCGAAATACATGCTTTGATTTTCTTCGTACATACTAATCGATAGTGTCAGATCATAAAAGGTGAAGCGTATGCCACAAGTCATTTATTTGAAATTAAAGCATCAGAAGAAAGTTCGTTTGCATGAAAAGGTATGTTTGAAAGACATCGCTTGGATCCAGGCCGACGAGGATGTGAAGAAGAAACTCGAACATCTGTTCATCTGTGAAATCGAAAAGAAAGACCTGACCTATAAAGTGTTGGATATCTTTTTGGTCATCGAAAAAATACGTAAATTGTATCCTGAATATGAAATTGAGACAGTCGGCCCTGCGCAAATCGTTCTTCGGCTAGAGCAAAATAAACCTAAAATATTCCCGCTGTATGTGGCGTTCATTTGGTGTCTATTATTTATCGGTGCAGCGATGGCCATCATGAACTTTCATTATGATGTCAGTATGGAAGACGTTCAGCACCGTTTACACACAATGATCACCGGTGAAGATGAGCGTAGTATTTTATGGTTTCAAGTTCCTTACTCAATCGGGCTTGGACTCGGGATGATTTTATTTTTCAATCACATATTCAAGAAAAAATTGAATGAAGAACCGAGTCCATTAGAAGTCGAAATGCATAATTACGATGAGGATGTTCGTCGCTACGTAACCCACCACGAAAATGAACTGGTCGAAAAAGATGAAATTTAGTTATCTGTTGGATGCGTTCGTCGGATTGGCAGCAGGATTTACAGTAGGAGCTGGATTTGTTGCTTTTTTGACGGTACTGGGAATCATTCCCCGACTCACTCAACTGACTAAATCCCGTACATTTTTGAGTACGTATGAGAATGCCGTCACTGCGGGTGCGATATTTGGTACGTATTTGTCCTTTTACTCTACGATGTTTCATTTACCACATCTTCTGGAGAGTTTTTGGGGACTTTTGCATGGAATTTTCATAGGGATGTTAGCGGCTGCTTTAACGGAAGTATTGAATGTATTTCCGATATTATTCAAACGGTTGCGGCTGAACCACTATTTATTTGTGTTGTTGTTGGCGATTGTATTGGGGAAAATATTTGGTTCACTGTTTCAATGGATGATTTTCGATCCATAGAAAGGAGTCTTACATGATTACGAAAGATAATTATAAGAATTCGGTAAAAACGTACCAAGGCAAACCAACATTGCTTAAAAATTGTACCAAAGCATTCGTGATCGGCGGTTTGATTTGTGTTCTTGGTCAGGGACTTACTTACTTCTATATGTATGTGTTTGATTTTACGGAGAAACAAGCAGGCAATCCGACAGTGACGACATTAATCCTCCTGTCGGCTTTATTGACGGGCTTTGGGGTGTATGACAAATTCGCAGCCTTCGCAGGTGCAGGCGCTTCTGTTCCTGTTACAGGGTTCGCGAATTCAATCACCAGTGCTGCCCTCGAGCACAAAAGTGAAGGAATCGTACTAGGCATTTCTACAAATATGTTCAAACTAGCCGGTGCGGTGATTGTTTTTGGGACCGTTTCCGCATATGTCGTCGGAATGATCCGTTTTACGATTCAACAGCTACTTTAAGATAGGAGGTGGACATCTGTGAAACTCGGTAAAAACTCATGGCGGTTTGATAATGGCGTGTACTTGGACGGGAATGCAACGGTTACTGGACCAAGGGAGGCAAAGGGGCCTTTGTCCAAAACGTTCGATTATAGTTTTGATGACCTTTATTGTAATGAGAAAACGTGGGAAAAAGCAGAACAAGCTTTGTTAAAAAAATCAATCGAAATTACGTTGTCAAAGACGAATATCCGTCAAGACGCGGTCGACTTGTTGATTAGTGGTGATTTAATGAATCAGACGATCTCATCAAATTATGTAGCGCGTGAGTTGGATGCTCCATTCATCGGCATTTTCGGAGCATGCTCGACGTCTATGGAAGGTGTGGCATTAGGCTCTGCGTTAATCGATGGTGGCCAATGTACAAAGGTCATTGCCAGTACGAGCAGTCATCAGTCGTCAGCCGAAAGACAATTCCGGTATCCAACCGAATATGGGATCCAAAAGCCGAACACCGCCCATACGACGGTCACTGGAGCAGGTTCTGTCTTGTTGAAAAACGAAAAAACTGCCATCCAAGTCGAAGGGGCAACGATCGGAAAAGTGATCGACTATGGGATGACCGATCCACTGGATATGGGTTCGGCGATGGCTCCTGCTGCAGCAAATACGATCGTACAACACTTTAAAGATTTCGGAAGACAGCCTGAGGATTATGATTATATTTTGACGGGTGATTTGGCCAGTATCGGTACACCTATTCTCAAAAAAATGACAGAGCAATCAGGCTATGACATTGAAGATGTCCATCAAGATTGTGGGTTGATGATCTATCATGCCTCCCAAAAAGTCAATTCTGGAGGTAGTGGGTGTGCGAGTTCCGCTGTCGTCACTTATGGTTACATTTTACAACAAATGATCGAGGAAAAAATTGACCAAGTACTCGTCGTTGCTACCGGTGCGCTCTTCAGCCCGACGAGTGTCCAACAAAAAGAATCCATTCCGTGTATCGCACATGGAGTTGTCATGAAGCGGGTGAAAGACATATGATTTTACAATTTTTATGGGCCTTTTTAGTAGGGGGCGCTATTTGTACGATTGGACAAGTTTTACTGGATGTATTCAAGTTGACGCCTGCCCACGTGATGTCGTCATTCGTTGTTGCTGGAGCTGTCTTGGATGGATTCAGTTTATATGACAAGTTGATTGAATTTGCGGGTGCAGGTGCAACCGTACCGATTACGAGCTTCGGGCACAATTTATTACACGGAGCGATGGCACAAGCTGAAGAGCACGGCTTTTTTGGAATTGCCATCGGAATTTTCCAGTTGACATCCGCTGGGATTGCCTCTGCAATTCTCTTTGGATTTATTGTTGCATTGATCTTTAAACCGAAAGGCTAAAGGAGATGTCCTATGGCAAAAGAAGTGAAAGAACAAGAGATTCATCCCTCTTTGAAAAAAAGCAGAAAAGTATTCGATGAATTATTAGGGATCGGTACGTCATTCGATGTCGGCAGACGCACATTGGTCATCTTGGAACAAGAAGTCGACCTCTACTACGTCAACGGGTTAACAGATGATACGTTAGTCGTTGAGATTATGAAAAAACTGGTTGAGATCAATGACTTTGAATCGGAGAAGAAAAAGTTACCTGAAATTATCAGAAACCGACTCATGAATCACCAACTTGAAGAATTCGAGACGTATCAGGAGACCATGACACCGTTATTATCTGGTCTTTTAGTCATTTTGATTGAAGGACAACCTTATTCATTCGTTGTGGATGTCAGGAATTATCCTGGACGAGGACCGAAAGAACCAGATACTGAAAAAGTAGTCAGAGGTTCAAGGGACGGATATACCGAAAATATCATTGAAAATGCCGGCCTTACAAGAAGAAGGGTCCGAGACGAACGACTGCGGTTTGAAATCATGCAAGTCGGAGAGCGATCTAAGATGGATATTTCCATTGCGTATTTAAAAGATATCGCCGACCCAGGATTAATTCAAGTCATCAAAGACGAAATCGGAAATATCAAAGTCGATGGAATTGCGATGTCTGATAAATCGGTAGAGGAATTTTTGATGAAACAATCCTTGAATCCATTTCCGTTGGTACGTTACACCGAGCGGCCAGATGTCGCCTCAGCCCATCTGTTCGAGGGGCATGTGTTAGTGTTTGTTGATACGTCACCAAGTGTGATGATCACACCGACGACGTATTTTCATCACGTTCAACATGCTGAAGAATACAGACAAGTTCCGACTGTCGGAACGTTTATTCGGTGGATTCGGTTTTTTGGCATTATATTATCCATTTTCTTATTGCCATTATGGGTATTATTCGCTTCACAGCCAGATTACTTACCACAAGAATTATCATTTATCGGGCCGAAAGAAGAAGGTAACTTACCCATTATTGCTCAAGTGATTCTCGCAGACGTTGGGTTGGAATTCTTGAGGATTGCCGCCATACACACACCTACAGCCTTATCGACTGCGATGGGTCTCATTGCTGCTGTGTTAATTGGGGAAATTGCAATTGAAGTGGGCTTGTTCAGTCCAGAAATCATTCTGTATGTGGCGATCAGTGCGATCGGCTCGTATGCCACCCCAAGCCACGAGCTGGCCGTTGCCAATAAATTTGCACGTATTCTGCTCGTGATTGGCGTTGCGATATGGGGAGCCGCCGGATTTATGATCGGAATGACGCTTTATGTCCTATATCTCGTCAGAACGATTTCACTGAACACACCCTATTTTTGGCCATTGATTCCGTTTAACGGGAGAGCGTTGTGGCATGTCATCTTCCGAGTCACAGTCCCACTTCAGCGCTATCGACCGAGCATCGTGCATCCTCAATCGGTAGAGCGGATTCCAGATAAACAAGAATAATCATTGTCCGAAAAGCGATCAGTCGTGTGTAGCCTGATCGCTTTTTTAGGTATGCAGTTATATGTATAGGTCGCAAGCACCCCAACCAGATTTGATGCGGTGGCGGATTGTCCAATAGAACTGCACATTGTCCAATAGGGCAGGTGATTTTTCCAATAGGGCTTACTGTTTTCCATTAGAAATGCCATTTTGTCCATAAGAACTCTGATTTTGTCCAATAGAATTTCGAAAACGTCCAATAGGTACATAATCTTGTCCAATAGCACACGATTTTGTCCAATAGGTGAAGTAATTTTCCAATAGTAAATGCCATTCTTTTGACTTAAGGGGCCAGGTATTCCAATAGGATATTAAATTGTCCAATAGCTAGATGTACTTGTCCAATAGGGGAGGAGCATTTCCAATAGCAAGTTCAGAAGGACGGGTGGAGCCAAGATAGCATCCATTTTGATCGTATAACAAAGTTATGTAACCCTATAATCAGAAAATCGTGGTAAACTTGGAGAATAGGAAATCTACATTTCCAAAAATTCCTTAGCCATATTTTTATCCTTTAGAGGAGAAAAGAATTGAATAGTTGAATTGATTTATGATAAGTTATTTTTATTATTACTTCTTAGGTAATACGAAAAGGTGATCAAGATGAACGATAATCATTTGCATATTGGTGGAATCGATGCCCTTCAATTAATAGAGAAATACGGCACGCCACTTTTTGTATATGATGTTGAAAAAATCAGAGAAAATGCGCGTGCATTTGTACGGACATTCGAAGAGACTGGGATTCCGTTTCAGGTAGCCTATGCTAGCAAGGCGTTTTCATCCATTGCGATGTTGCAAGTTGCCAAGCAAGAGGGATTGAGCCTGGATGTTGTCTCACAAGGGGAGTTACATACAGCCATGGAGGCTGGATTCCCGGTTGAAAAAATCCATATGCACGGCAATAATAAAAGTATGGCAGAATTAAAGATGGCACTCGAATACAACATTGGGTGTATCGTCGTTGATAACTTTTATGAAATTGACTTGTTGGAAAGTTTACTAAAAAAAATGGATCGGCGTGTCAACGTTCTGATCCGTGTCACTCCTGGGATTGAAGCCCACACACATGATTATATTTTAACTGGACAAGAAGATTCCAAGTTCGGTTTTGATATGAATCGTACGCAAGCTGACCAAGCGTTGGAACGATTACTCGCAAATGATCGATTTCACGTGTTGGGTATCCATTCGCATATTGGATCGCAAATTTTTGAAACAACAGGTTTTGAAATGGCGATCAAGAAACTTTTTCAACTGCTTAACCAGTGGCATGAGAAATATGGTTATGAAGCGGAAGTCGTCAACCTAGGTGGTGGATTTGGCATTAAATATACCGAAAGTGACCAACCACTGCCACTCAATCAGTATGTGCTGACGATGACCGATCGAATCAAAGAGGAAGCGGGCCAATTAAACCTCGCCATTCCAGAAATCTGGATAGAGCCGGGGAGGTCGATCGTCGGCGATGCCGGAACGACATTATATACCATCGGCTCATTAAAAGAAGTTGAAAACATTCGAAAATACGCTTCTGTGGATGGTGGGATGACCGATAATATCCGGCCCGCATTATACCAAGCCAAATATCAGGCAGTGGTCGCCAATAAAATGCAAGAACCGTTGACAGAGGAAGTATCTATTGCTGGCAAATGTTGTGAGTCTGGTGATATGCTTATCTGGGACTTGCAAACCCCGGCAATCGAACCCGGAGATTATCTGGCTGTTTTCTCAACTGGTGCATACGGATATGCCATGTCCAGTCACTATAACCGTTTTCCGAAAGCAGCTGTTGTTTTCGTAGAAAATGGCCGTGACCAATTAGTCGTCAAAAGAGAGAATTACACAGATTTGACCCGATATGATTTGCATTACGAATAAATTTACGATGGAGGTTATCAAATGAAAAAAGCAACGATTCATTTTGAAAACGGAGAAAAAATTGAAATTGATTTGTTTGAGGAAGACGCACCGGGCACAGTCGAAAACTTTGTGAAACTAGCAGAGAGTAATTTTTATGACGGATTAACATTCCATCGCGTCATTCCTGGATTTGTCATTCAAGGCGGCGACCCAAACGGTAATGGGACAGGTGGTCCTGGTTATACGATTAAATGTGAAACGGAAGGAAATCCAAACCGTCACGAAAGAGGATCCCTATCAATGGCCCATGCAGGGAAGGATACGGGAGGCAGTCAATTTTTTATTTGCCATGAAGCCCAACCACATTTGGATGGCGTGCATACCGTGTTTGGTAAAGTGACCGACGGAATGGATGTCGTGGACCGAGTACAGGCTGGAGATGTAATGGAAAAGGTAACCATTGAAAGCTAGTTTTGTATCTAATCTTGATTTTTTGGTAACAATGATGTTACGATATCTATTCGATAGAAAACAGTGAGGGCCTTTTTAAGAAGGCGAACTAGCCAATTCTCAAAAAACTGAAGGATGAGAATCAAACATTCTTTTGTTATAAGAGGGGTTAATATGCTAATTAAGTTTAAAAAGAGCTTTGAAAAAATAGCGATGGGCTTACTTTCTTTTATGCCTGAAGAAAAGAAGGTAAAAAAGCTTCAAGAGACCATTAACGAATATGAGACCAACGAGGGTTGGCAATTATATTTGTGGAAAGAAGAAGAGGTCCTTGGAGCCATTGGTGTAAGAATGGAAGGCGATCAAGTCATCGTCCAGCACATCAGTGTCAATCCATCCTATAGAAACCAAGGCATCGGAAAGAAAATGGTTCAAGCGGTTAAAGAAATGTATCAAGACTACGATGTCACAAGCAATGAATTTACAAAAGAATTTTTCGAAGCTTGTAAGGAATAATATAACTGTCCAATTTGCTCAATGCGAGTGAATTGGACAGTGTTTTTTGTGTATTCGTATTCTCGTACATCAATGCTTTTCCGTAAAGGGCGCATATATAGGTTGCTGGGTCACAAATTTTTTCGAAGTGGGTCCATATTTTTCTATGAAGGTCATATAAATTGCTCAGAAGGGTGTATATACCCGGCCTGTGGTAACATATCTGATCTCAGTGGTCGCAATTATTACTCACTCGGTCACATATCTCCCTGAGCGGGCTCATATTTTTCGCTAAAGGTCACATAAAATTAGCTCACGGTCATATATCTTAAGCCAGAAGTCGCATAACCGTCCTCCTTAGTCGCAAATACCACGCGCTCGGTCACATATTTCTCAAGTACGGGCGCATATATTTTGCTACCCTAACAGACTCACAAATTTTAAACCAATTATTTAAAATTATCGCAATGTTTTGATATAATGGTATCAAATAATCAAAAGGAGTGTGAATTGTTTTGTCCGAAAAAATCGCAATACGAACGTCTTGGAGGAATCTATAGTATTGAAGCAGTCGTTGATCATTTTGCTAACGAATTAGCTAAAGATCCGGTTGCAGGAAAAAACTCATCTAATTCCTTTTTGAAAGATTGGTATGAAAACAGAAGATGGAGAGAGCCTGGGTTTGTCGTTTTGACAACTTTATGGGTATGTGAAAAGGCTGGTGGTCCGTATAAGTACGTCAGCACTGTCCCGAACGACGATAGCTTGGATTTAGAGCCGACGCATTATGATATGAAGTTAACGGCGGAAGAATTTGATGCTGCCGGCAACGTGTTGGCAAACACACTCGATCATTTTGAAGTCCCGGAGAAAGAAAAGAATGAAGTTTTGGATGCGTTTATGGCACACAAAGAAGAGGTCATTAGTGGTACGATCAAATAGTTAAACTACATTCCGTTCTAAAATAGAGGCTACATAAGGGTAATCTTATTGGCCTCTATTTTTGTTTGCCCACTAGATCTACCTAAAGAAAAAATTTGTTAATCTGTTCGGTATTTTTTTAAGTGATGGTGTATGATTCGTTCGCTCGTAATATGATAAGCATAAGTAGCATCAGGATCTTTCTTGGTTGCATATGTTTCTAATTGCTGTTGAAGTCGGGAATCATGAATAGGCAAGTCAACGCTGTCATAAGGTAGACCAAGTTCAATCCGATTTTTTATATTGTAAATGATTCGAAATAATTCTGGTTCAGATAATCCCAATTTGTTGACGTACTCTCGGTTGGACTGTAACTTTTCTAAAGAGCTGTCGATTAGCTTTTTAGCACCGATAACATTGTTTCGTCTGTAGTGGTAAAGACAAACAGCTAGCTGGATCAAACCGACCCAAATCGAATCCCGCTTCATATCCGTATGATCTTTCCAAAAATCCTCCAGAACTTCATGACACTCAAAGTAGTCTCTTGTATAATGGAACTCATAGAGAAACTCAATATAACTTTGTGGATACATCGATAAAATCTCTCCTAGCCATACGTTTGACTATTCCTTTTCCGATAGATATTTGATAAAATTCAAAGTATACGGTGAAAGCCGACGTGAAAGAGTGATACTTTTGTCCAACCTTACATATCAAGTAAAATTCGATACATTTGAGGGACCGTTAGATTTATTATTACATTTAGTGAATCAATATGAAATTGATATCTATGAAGTTCCCTTAAAAGAAGTGGCCGATCAATATATGGATTATATACGGACGATGCAAGAACTCCAATTGGACATCGCAAGTGAGTATCTCGTCATGGCTGCAACGCTGTTAGCGATCAAAAGCCAAATGCTTTTGCCGAAGCAAGAAATAGAAGTGGAGGATGAATATGAAGAAGACTTACGTGATGAGCTGATTGCCAAGTTGATTGAATATCGTAAGTTTAAAGAAGCCGCCGCTGACTTGAAAGAAAGAGAACGAGATGATTTCCGTACCCATATGCGACCCGCTTCCGACTTATCTGAGTTCCAAAGCGAGCAGAAGATTGAGCGAAGTGATGAATTGGATGTCGTTGATTTAGCCCAAGCATTCCAAAAGGTTTTAAGGCGCAAAAAGCTCCTAGAACCGATGGAAACGACTGTTCAACGACAAGAAATTTCAATTGAAAAACGAATGACAGATGTCGTACACAAACTTCGCGAGAATTATGGTAGAATGCCTTTTGAACGTTTGTTTCCATATGAGAGAAAATATGAAATTGTGGCCACATTCCTTGCTCTTTTGGAACTGATGAAAGGCTTGAAAGTGAAGTGTGTCCAAGAGCATAATTTCGATTCAATCATGGTCGAACTGATGGGGGAAATCGAATGGAATTGAATGAATTAAAAGGTGTATTGGAAGGGTTGCTCTTCGTCTCAGGTGACGAAGGTTTATCCAGCAAACAAATCAAAAACATACTTGAAGTGGATGAAGATGCAGTTCAACTATTAATCAATGAATTGAAATATGATTATGAACATGGACAACGTGGACTATCTATATTAGAAGTAAGGGGCATTCACTATTTAACGACAAAACCTGACCATGCTGCTTACTATGAAAAAATGCAACAAACCAATGTTTCGTCACGCCTTTCACAAGCATCATTAGAGACATTGGCCATTGTCGCTTATAAGCAACCAATCACAAAAGTAGAAATGGAAGAAATTCGAGGGGTGAAATGTGACGGTCCCGTACAAACGTTAGTATCGCGTTATCTAATCGAGGAAGCAGGAAGAAAAGATACGAGCGGCAGACCGATTTTATATCAGACGACGAGAGAATTTCTGACGTTTTTCGGATTGACTTCACTGGATGAATTACCACCTCTTTCTGAAGAAGAGTTAGATGAAACATTATTGGAATCCGATTTATTTTTTCAAGATCTGACCGATAGATAAAATAAGCAGCTCAAAAATTTTAAGGGGGTCCCTACGAACGAATGCTAACCGGGAGAAAGGCACAAGCACAACAGATCTACGACGAGCTCAGCCAAATTGAAGAGGTTTTAGGTGACTTTCACAATCATTATTCCGCCAACCATTTAGCGAGTCTGGCTACGGAGCTTGATGGTGAATATATCCGACAAGTCATGAAGCAACTTCGGCTACTGGAGTCCTACTCATCAGAAGGCAAGAAAGCCGTTCACCAGTTTACACGGGTAAAAACGGTTGATGGAAAACACTTTGACCGAATCTTACGCGGCATTTCAATCAAATGCGTCGATTCATTCTTTTCGCCAAGTGAGGATCTATGGTTTGAAGATAGTCGTGCATCGTATCAAAATAAAAGAAGTATCGATTTCATCCACCATCCTGGTGAGGAAATTATCCAGTTGACGGATCGCCTAGAACCGATTTTCTTGGAACTAAGAAATCGATTAGAATATCTCTCACAAGAAATATCATAGTGTAAAAGCTGTTCCGATTGAGTTGCGGGGCAGCTTTTTTGGTTGGAGCACAATTAGTACGGAATTGCTTCGAATTAGTATGTAATAACTTTGGATTAGTACGGAATAAATTCAAATTAGTATGGAATAACTTAAAATTAGCACGGAATCCGACTTCATAAGTACGGAATTGACTATTTTCAATAGAGTATTCAACCCCGATAAAGGTTCCTCGCTGTCGGACTAGCCCAAACTCCCCGATAAACCGATTACGATAAAATCAGCCCACTGATCAATCCATTCATATCTATGGACAAACCGTCATAATCATGAATTAAGCAGACAAGTATGAATGGATGTGAACAGGAAAAATGAAAAAGATCATCTTCCTTATTCTTTTTGTCTTGATGATTACCATCGTGAAACCGAACTGGGTGGAAGCCGAACCGGATATCTCTGCCCAAAATGCGGTCGTATTGGACCTCAATACAATGGAAGTGCTTTACGATAAACGAATGCATGAGCAGTCGTCTATTGCGAGTATCACGAAAATCGTTACAGCTTTTGTTGCACTGGAACATGCTGATTTATCTGATCAAATCAGGATATCAAAAGAAGCTACGATGATTGAAGGTTCGTCCATTTATACGGAAGAAAACCAAATCTATTCGTTGGAAGATTTGTTGTATGGTTTGATGCTTCGTTCTGGAAATGATGCAGCCACTGCAATCGCAGAACATGTCGGTGGAAGCACAAAAGGATTTGCTTTTTTGATGAACGATACTGCCAGATGGTTGGGCATGGAGAATAGTTCATTTCAAAACCCGCATGGCTTGGAAGAAGAATACCATTATTCCAGTGCATATGATATGGCTTTAGTAACCGCAAATGCAATGAAGCAAAATGAAGATTTCAGAAAAATTTTTGGAACAGAAAAGCATTTACCTAAGAATGGTGATTACTATTGGTTCAATAAAAATAAATTGTTGACGACCTATGGAGAATTTTGTACGGGCGGGAAGACAGGGTTCACAAAAAAAGCAGGTAGAACATTAGTGACGACAGCTGAACACGATGGGCATGAGATTGTTGTCGTCACATTAAACGCACCAGATGATTGGAACGACCACAAAAAACTGTACGACTATTCCTTTAACCAGCTTCAGGACAAACCAGAACTACCGATTCATGCTGAAGCAGGTAAGTTTGATTTTATGGATGTGTATATGGAAACGTTTAGACAAATGCAAGGAGCATTCCTATGGTCAACATAATATGGGCGGGTTTGGCAGCCATCGGAATCATCTATGCACTTTTTAATGGAACGATGGATCAAGTGAATGAAGCGATTTTCTCAGGTGCTGAGGAAGCTGTGGCACTCACCATAACATTGGTCAGTGTGCTGGTTTTTTGGCTTGGGATGATGAGAATAGCAGAGGAAGCTGGTTTGCTGAAAAAACTAGCCAACTTATTCAGACCCATCTTCAAATATTTATTTCCCGAAATTCCGCCAAACCACCCGGCGATGGGATACATATTATCCAATTTTTCATCCAATATATTCGGGCTGGGTAATGCTGCAACACCCTTTGGAATCAAAGCGATGCAATCGATGAAAGAACTAAACGGAAATAAAACAGAAGCATCTCGCTCAATGATCACTTTCCTCGCACTCAATACTTCCAGTGTCACGTTGATTCCAACAACCATCATCGCCATTCGCATGAAGTATGACTCAATTGCCCCAACCGAAATCGTCGGAGCTACGATTATCGCAACGATGATCTCAACGATTGGGGCATTGTTGATTGACCGATATTTTTATTATCGACGCAAAAGGAGCCTTTCGTGATGCTTGTCCAAATTAGTAACATGATTATCCCACTGCTCATACTGACGGTACTGTTGTATGGTACGTTTAAAAAGGTTCCGACTTATGAAACATTCGTTGAAGGGGGTAAGGAAGGCGTAAAGATGGCAGTCTCCTTACTGCCTTTTTTATTAGGAATGATTGTTTCCATCACCATATTCCGTGCTTCAGGGGCGTTGGATGCTTTTGTAGGCTTATTGGAACCCGTGTTATCGATCTTTCATGTGCCCTCTGACATTGTCCCATTGGCACTGACACGCCCAATTTCAGGAACTGCATCACTCGGTGTAGCGACAGATATCATTCAACATGAAGGCCCAGATTCGTTTCTTGGAAAACTGGCTTCCGTCATGCAAGGCAGTACAGATACAACGCTGTATGTTCTGACCGTTTATTTCGGCGCCGTACAAATCAAGAAAATGGGGGATGCACTTAAAGTAGGTTTGTTGGCTGATTTCGTTGGAATAACCGCTTCATTAGTCATTTGTTATTTAATTTTCAGTTGATTAAGAATAAACTATAAATTCAAAAAACAACTTGTATTTTATAATTTATTTGGTATAATTATCTATAAATTCAAAAAGGATTTAAGGTAATAATTCTATGCTGAATAGATGGCTTACAATTTAATTACAAATACATAATGCCCTGGTCTATATCCAATGATTGGCCAGGGCTTCTCTTAATGAACAAACCTGGAGGGGTGTGCAGGTGATTATTCAAGTAGAAAAGTTAAAGAAAAGCTATAAAAAGAAAACTGTTTTGCATAATATCAATATTTTTGTAGAAGAACCGACAATCGTTGCTTTGGTAGGATCAAATGGATCGGGCAAAACTACTTTACTGAACTGTATGGCAAATTTGTTGTCTTTTGATGAAGGTAAAATTAGACTTCTAGAAAAAAATAACGGGGATCCGAACCTATTTTATGATATGTCTTTTTTGCAAGATAACCGTATTCTGTATCCTAACTTGACCGTGTACGATCACCTGAAGTTTGTATGTGATATGCAGAAAATCAATTACTCTGAAATAGACCACGTAATTCAGAGAGTTGGAATGCAAGAATACCCTAAAAAGAGAATAAAGCACTTATCGCTTGGAATGAAACAACATTTGCTCCTGGCGATGGCTATCATCAATAAACCTAAGTTATTACTATTGGATGAGCCGTTTAACGGTATGGATCCGACAAGTTCAATTAATATGAGGGAAATTCTTATCGAATTATTTAGCCAGGGTACAACCGTTCTGGTCTCGTCCCATAATTTAGACCAAATAGATCGTCTGACTGATACAGTACTCTTCATAAAAAATGGTACGTTGTTACGTGAATCCCTAAAAGACTTATCGAGTATAAGTTACTCACTTACCATGGATGACGCTCAAAAAACACTTCAATTAGTTCATGAGAAAAACTTGCCTGTGACAATCGGAAGTTCCGATCGTCTTCAATTTGATTCGAAAGATATA
>CALGNY010000151.1 GCA_937958375.1 uncultured Bacillaceae bacterium | reverse complement strand
ATTGTCGGGAAAACCGGAGCCGGTAAAACGACTTTGTTCCGTCAGTTGTTGAGGGAATACCCACCGAGTGACCGGGGGTGTGTGATGATGAATCACCATCCGATCGAGGATTACGCGTTGGCCCAAACGCGTGATTGGATCGGCTATGTGCCACAGGATCATATTTTATTTTCTAAAACGGTTCGTGAAAATATATTGTTCGGTAATCCAGAAGCGACCGATCAAGAGATTTTTCGTGTGCTAGAGATGGCTTCATTGAAAAAAGACATTGAAGAATTGCCGGAAGGTCTGGATACGTTGGTCGGTGAAAGTGGCGTTACATTGTCCGGTGGGCAAAAGCAGCGCGTGTCACTGGCTCGAGCGCTCATTAAGAATCCAGAGATTTTAATGTTGGATGACTCTCTTTCCGCTGTCGACGGACAAACGGAAGCAAAAATCATTCAACATCTGAAAGAGGAGCGGCAAGGCAAGACGACGTTGATTGCAGCCCACCGCTTATCGGCCGTCCGACACGCCGATCAAATCATTGTGTTGGAAAATGGAAAAATTGTCGAGCATGGCGATCATGGAACGTTGATGAAGAATCAAGAATGGTATGCTTCCCAGTATCAAAAGCAACAGATGGAAGGAGGGGAATACCATGCATAAGCCATCGACTGAAAAACGGTTATTCGACTATGCGATGCAGTTTAAAAAGACGATCGCCATTGGATTGATTTGTTTGATTGTGGCGGTTGCTTTGGAACTTAGTGGTCCATTGATTGCCAAAAAGTTAATCGACAATCACATCGTTGCGGTTTCGAACCATTATGTGGAGTCAGATGGTGAAGGGGTCACATATAACGGTGAGACATTCGAAAGATTGGAACAACCATCGGTCTCGGAGACTATCTACACATTGTTTCAAGATGGATTGTCATTTTATTGGCTTGAGGGCCAAGTGCCTTTGGATGCGGCTTTGGTTGATGAAGGGAATCAAGCGTTTGTATTTGAGAACCAAGAAGAAACATATGAAGCGACCGGAGAAAAGCTTTCTTCCGGAGAGGTGTTTGCTTTTTTTGAAGGGGAAATTGGGCCGATTCTCTGGTTACTTGGTTTATATATGGGATTGATCTTGATTTCATCCGTATTTCTATATTATAAAACGTATTTGCTTCAATTCGCTTCTAACCGGATTGTTCAAAAGATGCGCGGTGATGCGTTTGAGCATATTCAACGGTTGCCGGTCTCCTATTTTGTCGACCAACCAGCAGGGACGGTTTTGTCGAGGGTGACCAATGACACCGAAGCGGTCAAGGAATTGTATGAGCGTGTGTTGGAAGTCTTCGCATCCGGTTTTGTTTATATTTTCGGAATTTTCATTGCCTTGTTTTTGCTCGATGTACGTCTGGCAACGCTTTGCTTAATTTTAATTCCGATTTTATATGTTTGGATGAAGGTTTATAAGAAAATTGGTGGAAAGTATAATCGAGTCATCCGGGAAACGAATAGTCGGATCAATGCGAACATCAATGAATCGATTCAAGGGATGCCGATTATCCAGGCTTATAATCAGACAGAGCGAATGACGGATGAGTTTGAGCAATTGAATGAGAAGAAGCGAGACTTCCAAACGCGTATGAATACATTCACATCTTATTCGTCTTTCAACTTGGTTGATTTGCTCCGGAATTTATCGTTCGTCGCATTTATCTTATATTTCGGAGGAGCTTCATTGAATGCGACAGGCATTGTGACGGCTGGCGTGTTATATGCCTTTGTTGATTATTTGACCCGTTTGTTTGAGCCTGTCGAACAGATTATCAGCCAGCTACCTCAGCTGGAGCAAGCGAGGGTGTCAGCTGGTCGTGTCTTCGAATTGATGAACGAAAAAGGTGAGCCAGTAGAGGAAAAGCCGTTGAAACGATATGACGGAAACATTGAATTTGAGGACGTATCATTTGCGTATGAAGCGGATCAGTACGTGTTGAAAGGTGTTTCATTTCGTGTCGCACCTGGAGAGACGGCAGCATTTGTCGGACATACGGGTTCAGGAAAAAGTACGATCATGAATCTACTCTTCCGTTTTTACGATCCGACGAAAGGAAAGATTTTGATAGATGGAATGGACATTACAGACATGTCCAGACAGCAGGCTAGACAACATATCGGAATCGTTTTACAAGACCCATTCATTTTCACGGGAACGATTTTGTCGAACATCACGATGAATGACCCGAAAATTTCACGGGAACAAGCAATTCAAGCATTAAAAGCCGTCGGTGCAGATTCGTTTATCGAATCATTGCCGAATCAATATGATGAACCAGTGAAAGAAAAAGGAAATGAATTTTCAACCGGTCAACGGCAGCTTCTTTCATTTGCTCGCGCATTAGCTTTTGATCCAGCAATTTTAATCTTGGATGAAGCAACAGCGAACATTGATACCGAAACGGAAACGATGATCCAGCAGGCACTGGAAGTCCTGAAAAAAGGACGGACGACACTGGTCATTGCGCACCGATTATCGACCATTCAGCAAGCCAACCAAATTTTTGTCTTAAATCATGGTAAAATAGTAGAGACAGGCACACACCAAAGCCTATTGAATGAGCATGGCGAATACTATAAAATGTATGAAATGCAACACGGCAGACAAACCGAAAGTGTCTCTTAATTCTTTGAATCTTAAATGAGGGAATACATGATGGATGACAAATTTCGCAAGCATTCGAATGAGCAAAATGAATGGGAGAACGAAGAAGAAATAAATGAAGAAGAAACTGTCGATGAAGAACGTCCTGAAACAGCTGATGAGCAGGATCTTTATGAAGAGTTAGATGAAGAAGAAATCCGTGCCATCATTCAGGAACAAAAAATACAGCAAGCGACACAACCAGAAAAAAAGAGTAAGCCAAAACGCCCATTCCCGAAGTGGGTTTTTTGGCTTATTGCTGTTTTCATGGTCATCAACATTGGTGCAGCGTTACCAAGACTTTTTTCGTTGCCTGCCATCGATTTTTTGCAGACATCCGTGTCACTATTTATGGATGAAGACATGCAGGAATACAAGGAATCGATTGCGCTAGTTGATACCGGAAATAGTAAAGGAACGGGTTTCTCCGTCCACCCGGAAGGCTATATCATAACCAATGAACATGTCATTGATGATCGCGAACAATTGTGGGTGTATATCAATGAAGAAGGCCCGTACGGAGCAGAAGTGATCCATACATACGAAGAAATCGACCTGGCTATTTTAGACTTGGAAGGTGATGGTTTTCCGTATCTTGAAGTCGCCAATGACCAAAGCATAGATACGAATCAACCGATTTATTTTATCGGAAATCCACTCCGTTTCAGCGGGATCGCCAATGAAGGGACGATTATCGGAACGACAGGTGAGTCCTCATTGGACAGTGAAGTCATCATGCTGGATGCTCCCGTTTACCGTGGAAATAGTGGAAGTCCGGTCATGACGGAGGATGGGACGGTCATCGGAGTGATTTACGCAACGAGAGAAGATGCTGATTATGGAAGGATCGGATTAGCTGTTCCGATTGAATCGTTGCTTGAGCGAACTGGGGATTCGATCTTGCCGGAGTAATTATTTAAAAGTACAGTCATATAACAAATCCTTGCATCGAAATATATAATAGGTGGGAGTGATGAGGGTGTTCGGACGTCGACAGAAAGAAGACGCTACCCTCGAACAACTGGTTCTTCAAGCACAATCGGGGAACGAAGAAGTTCGTCATACACTTTTGAAAGACTACCGTCCTTTTATTGCGACCAGCGTATCAAAGGTTTGCAAAAGGTATATCGACCAAACCCATGATGACGAATTCAGTGTCGGTTGGATGGCGTTTAACGAAGCAATCGATTCTTTTGAGACGGATCAAGGGAGCAAGTTCCTGACTTTTGCCCGACTGGTGATTTCAAGAAAAGTCATCGATTTCATCAGAAGCCAGAAAATAGATATGAAAACGGTTTCGCTCGATGCGGAGGATCCATCCGGTGAGCAATCCAATGAAAGTTATCTTCACGATCTTTCAAAAAAACAATACGTACAGGACGAACTCGCCTGGTATCGACAAATTGAAATTGAAGAATACCAGAAAGTATTAAAAGAATATGGTCTTTCATTTAATGAATTAGTCGAACACTCACCTAAACATCGTGATGCCAAGGAACAAGCACAGCAGATTGCTCATCTTGTTTACGAGAATGAGGAAATTCGGCAATACATTATCGAAAAGAAGCGACTTCCGATCAAAAAGATCCTTCCGCTCGTAGACGTCAGCAAAAAAACGATTGAGCGTAACCGGAAGTATATTCTTGCGGTTTTTATTTTACTGAAAGAGGACTTTGTTTACCTAAAAGAATATGTAAAGGAGGTGTGACCATGATTCGGGGTGTACTGGTAGAAAAAAAGAGAAATTATGCGATTGTATTGACTCCACAAGGCGAATTCGTCAAAACTGAACCCGTTTTTGATTTAGAAATCGGACAGGAAGCTACCGTCGCACCGGTTGAAGAGGGGCGTTCATCTTCTTCGGTCTGGAGAAAAATATCTTCAAGTATGGCTCTTCGTGTAAGTACTGTTTTAGCTCTTATTCTTATATTGATAATTCCGTTTTACGGTTGGTTTGGGCCATCGAATGATACGTATGCCTATGTCAGTATCGATATTAATCCAAGTATCGAATTAGCGGTAAATGAATCCTATCAAGTGGTGGATGCGATCGGGTTGAATGAAGATGGGGAAACGGTCCTGAGTGATTTGGCTTGGCAGGAACAATCGGTGATCGATCTTTCCCAATCCATTATTGAAAAAAGCGATCAACTAGGCTATATCCAGGAAAACCATCAAGTTTTGATCGGAATCAGCTATTTGGATGAAACGAAAAATTCGGAAGTCCTGGACCAGATTTCTGAAAACATTCACGATTATCGTGACACCATGGAAGTTGCCCTCCTAGAGATTCCAGAGCATGTACGAAAGCAAGCGCAAGAGTTTCACCAATCGATGAATTTGACCTATGCTACGGAGCAATTGTCTAAGATGTATGAAGAGGAAGAATCGGAGGAAGCTGGTGTTAGAGAAGAACAAAGCACGCAAAAAGAAAGCAATGAACGTCAGACGGACAATGACCGACAATTGGAGGCTCTCAAACGATTCATCGAACATTCGAATCGAGAGAACTTACCACCTGGATTATTGAAGAAATTAAGAGAAGATGGAAAGCTGCCTAGAGGACTGCAGAAAAAAATAGATGGTCAAGATGACGCTGGCAATGAAGCGGATGACCAAAGAAATCATAAAGGTGATGGTACAGACCAGTCTGATGGTCATCCTTCTAATAAAGGCGAGGACCACCCATCAAATCAAAAGGGAAACAAACCATTGAAGGAAGATGGCGAACACCCGTCCAATAAAGATGGGGAGCATCCGTCCAATAAGGGAGAGGACCATCCATCCAATAAAGATGAGGATCATCCATCGAACAAGGGGGAAGGACACCCAGCAAATAAGGACGAGCGTCACCCATCACAAAAAGGTGATGATCATCCGTCAAACAAAGATGGAGATCACCCGTCAAACAAAAGTGACGGAAACCCTTCTGATCAGCAGGGACACGGCCCTCCAACCGAAAATGATGATCACCCTTCGAATCAATCGGGTGATCAGCCTCGTGATGAGAAAGCTGACAAGCATCCATCTGATAAAGATGAGGATCACCCGTCTAACAATCAAGGTCCGCCTTCACCTTGAAAGTCGGATAATTAAATGAATGGAATTGAGATGTTTCGTGAAAAGCGGAGCATCTTTTTTAATGACATTTTTCATACACGGACAGTTAACGCGTGAGACAATCTATAATATAATGGTTTCATATGCAGAAAAAAGGGAGCGGTGAGGGAATGCTTTATCATCTTTGGGCAAATGAATGGAAACGTGTGATTAAATCACCGGCCCTCTTACTCATGACACTGACGATTCCGATCTCAATTTTATTGATCGTGGGGATGATTGTATTTTCACAGTTTCAAGAGGAATTTGAAGAAGTGGAGATCATCATCATCGACGAAGACGAGACATTCGAAACAAATGCATTGATTAGTCAACTGGCGGGAGATCAAACGCTTGCTGAACAAATTCAATTCGTTGACGGTGGCAATGCGTTAGCCGAACATATTGAAAATCCAGGGGAGGCCGCGGCAATCATACGCATCCCTGAAGGGTTCACAGAAGAACTCCGATCCGGACATAACGAACAAATTGATGTTTATTTAAATGATGCAATCCCATTCAGTTCTCAGCTTGCCGAAACATTTTTGGAAAGTGGACAATCGTACATAACTTCGGCACAAGCTGGTGTGAATACGGTCCATCATTTTTATAGTAATGAATTGGAAGGTGAGGCGCGCAGTGAAGCACTCCAACAAAATACGTTACACTTCACTTTTCTGGCTCTGGGTCGTAATGATTTATTTGAAATGCATGAAGGCCAGACGGGAGATTTATTGGATTGGAAACATCAGCTCACATTAGGGGCATTGATGTTTTTGTATGTTGCTACCTTCATTTTGCTTGCAAGTCTTTTTCAACCGAAGGAGAGTGCCGCAATTCAAGAGCGTTTGCAGCTGATTCAGGTGACTGAATCCAAACAACGGCTAGCCCGATTTTTCTTTCATGCTTCGTTCAGTTTGGTTTACGTATCCATATTAGTGGCAGTTGGTTCACAAGTGTTGGAATCCTACCTATCGATTGACTGGCCATATCTGTTTCAGTGGATTTTTGTTTCGATTTTGATTTGTGCGTTGTTTTTGATGGTCGATCTGCTGATTAGGGAGCGGGCGATGAAATGGTTTGCTTTTCTGCTCGTTGTCATCACGGTGTTACTGGTGAATGGATTCATCATTCCTCCAGCTTATCTACCGGCGATGATCCAAAACGCTTGGCTGGAACCGGTCCGAAGTTTGTACACTGGCTTTGTGTCGATCATTAGTCAGGAACGGATTCCATGGATGCAGTGGGCAATCATGATTGGTTTTACGGCGATCATGCTCTTTCTTAACCAGGTATCCGGAAAGAAGGTGAATCGCCTATGATTACATTATGGAAATCCATTTTATGCAAGAAAACAACTTGGATGTTGATTCTTGTTATACCGCTTGCCATCTGGTTTCTCGTTCTTCCGACAGCTGAGGAAACCGTCAATCAAGTGACCGTACCGATTATCATTGTCGATGAGTTTGATCAACCGCTCACAGATGAGTTGATGAACGATATTGAAGAAATGCCATTTCAAATCAAGAAAACCGATGAATTCGATCTCCGTCCATTGGTTAAAGGAGAAGCGGAAGCGATCTTTGTGATGCAAGAAAATATAGATGGGCGAATTCAATCAGGCGAAATCGATGAAATCATCACATGGTACCGGAATGAAAATAGCTATGTCGATGGATTATTCAAGGAAAAATTAGCTTCAGCAATTATGAGTCGAGCTGTGAGGGCTGAAGCGGCCAATCTTGTTGAGACGTATCAGGTGGATGCGGATTGGGATGAAGTATATCAATATGGAACACGCTACTTTGAACCTGAACCCATTTTTCAAATGAATTTCGAGACGATTGGTTCGGCAGGTTCTACGGAGCCGAGAGCATCGGACAACACCATCTTTTTCCCGATCATTTGGTTATATGTTTGGCTTGTCATTGGATATTTCACCCGATTCTTATACCAATGGCGAGACCAAGGGATCACCGAACGGATTGAACTGGTTGGTCGTTCTGGTTGGTACTATGGTTCATGGCTATTGTTCGTTCTATTGATTTCAGGGATACTTATGTTATTGCCGCTCAATGTGATCGGCATGTTAGACAATACATGGATTTTTCTTATCTTAGCAGCTTCAATTTTATTTTATTTGTTGGTCGCATTGTTTGTTAAAAAAATTCAAGGGCTTTATGTGATTGCGATTAGTTATGGGATTGCTTCATTTGTCGTTTTTATGCTAGCTGCTTGGAATTTGATTTCTGAAAGCTGGATGCATTTGTTCATCCCGACTTGGTTCTTGATTTAATGATTTTTAAAAAAGAAATAGGTGAAATGATGCTTCAGTTAACAAGTGTTTCCTATCAAAAAAAGAATACCGCTTTGGTTAAAGATATTTCCGGTACCGTGCATGCAGGTGATCGCTTGACGTTGTTTGGACCTAATGGGGCTGGGAAGTCAACTTTAATGCGATTGATGGCAGGGATTATCCAGCCGACCACAGGGAAGATAGACGTATCGGATGGTCTACGAGAAAAAAATGCAGTTGGTTACATTCCGCAGCAACTGGCGCTTTTTGAAAACTTGACCGTAAAAGAACATATCAAATTTTATTCAAAAATGACTGGAAATCAGTCCATTGAATTTTTGCAAGAAATGATTGAAAACCTACGATTAGACGAGATGTGGAAAAAGCGAATTCACGAGCTGAGTGGTGGAATGAAGCGAAAGGTGAACTTGGCGGTTGGATTAATCCAGCAACCACGGATCGTCTTTCTTGATGAACCGTTTGTCGGTGTTGATTTAGCAGCAAAACACGACATGCTGGCGTGGTTAAATCGTTTGAACGAGCGTGGGGTTACGTTGATTTTTGTTACGCATGATTGGCAAGTGATTCATGAGTTGGCCGATCGGATGTGGATGATGGAGCAAGGAGAACTGCTCACAGAAACGACGGTTACAGACGTGATCGAAGGTACTCAATCCATGGATGGGCTGGCTTCACCAGCGCTCCAAAAAATGATTTCCTACCATTCGTAGGTCCATGAATAAATTGGCAATCCGCATTTAGCATATTCCGATTCTTCCTTTCCATACTAACAAGTAACATATGAAAGGAGGAATGACGTATGCGGAAGTCAATGATGGCGGTCATTTTAACGGCGGTCATGACATTGGTTGCGTGCCAAACGGATGACACGGGCATGAATGGAAACAATGGTGACAACCAGACAAATTATGAACAAACAAGATATACAGGTAACCAAAATGATGGTATGGGTAATGGGAATCAAAACCGAGAAGGAATCGCTAATCGACAAGGCAATGACCCAGACAAAAATGAACGTAGAGGTTCGGGGGTCAATGATAATGAGTTTGGTGATGGAAGCGGACAAGACAATTTTGAAGTGTCCGACGAACTCGCTGAACGCATCGCCAATAATGTTGATGAGGTAGAGCGGGCCCATGTCATGGCTGGCGAAGAAAATGCCTATGTTGCGGTAATGTT
>CALGNY010000150.1 GCA_937958375.1 uncultured Bacillaceae bacterium | reverse complement strand
TCGTTCAACTTGCGGCGTAACCTGCTCAATCTCCGCTGAAACTCGCTCAACTTGCGGCGTAACCTGCTCAATCTTCATTTAACAATCATAGTCTACGTGATGAATTTTCAAAAGTTCAATCATTGAAACACACAAAAATAACTAAAAAAACTGCTTCACCATGTCCATTCACCTGACAAGGTAAAGCAGTTTGATCAGTCGTCTTGTGTCACAGAAATAATCTCGCCTGTAATTCCATTGATTCTTAGGATATATTCTTCGTCCTCATCATTTTCCTCGACTTCGATTTCGACTTCGTAATAGACGGTACCATCAACTTGCTTCAGCTCGACATCATCCAATTCACCGCCGATTTTATTCAATGCGATCTGTGCCGCTTCATTTTCTGAAATAATCGTCGGTTGCTTTGTCTCTCGGTTTTGAACGTTCATTGAGCCGGATTTTGCGTCAACTGTTAATTGGATCGTCTCTTGATCATTATCTACCGTGACTTGATAATAGGGTGCTTCGCCATCGACAAATTCGGATGCTGTAATCGAACCATTATATTGATTCGTTACTTTTTGTTCCGCTTCGGCCTTTGTTAATAGCTGCTCTTCCGGTTCTTCTTTTTCCTGTTCGTCTGATGAATCCGACAGATCATCCGCCGGTTCAGCTTGTTTGGCGTCATCCGAACCGTCAGCCTGTTCTTCTTTTGCTTTATTTTTATCCGAAGATGGCTGAATGGATTCGATCTCCAATATTTTTCCTTCATACGCATCAACCAAAACCAGATAAAGGCCATTTTCCTCTTTGATTTCAACTTCGAATCGGTCGTTATTTTTTTGAATGGACTGGACTTCAGCCTGGAATCGTTCTTCGACCTGGTTCGTTACTTCGCCGACAGATAATTCTTCAGCGGACGATTCACCGAAGAAAAATTGTTGGGCGATCAGAAATATCGCAATGGTCAAAATCGACCCGCCTGCCATCCAGACTATTCGTTCTTTATTCATAGGAGGTCCTCTCCTCTTTAATCAGTTATCTATAGCATACACAGCCAACATTAAAATTTAATGAGAAAAGGATGAAGGAATCGTTAACGTAACGGTGGTACCGAGCCCGACTTGACTCTCTACGTCGATTTCAATGTGAAGTGCTTTCGCTAAATCACTGGCTAGTGAGAGCCCGAGACCGCTGCCACCTTCATCTCGGTTCCTTGCTTGGTCGACTCTATAGAAACGATCGAAAATTTTTTCTAAGGATTCTTTCGGTATGCCGATGCCTCTGTCCTGAATCTTTACCTCATTCCCACTTGGAGTCGACCTGACGCCCACCTTGATGAATTCCTCACTATATTTCCGTGCATTGTCTAAGAAAATATACAAAAGCTGCTTAATTTTTTGTTCATCGGACTGGACTATAATTGAATCATCCATCGATAATTGAATGTCACGTCCATACGAACTTTGGATATTTTGTGCCACTTGCTGTGTTGTTTCCGTTAAGGAAAAAGTGGTCACATGTAATTGCCAATCCTTTTTCCGACGAGCGAGCATAAGAAGCTGTTCGGTCAAATCTCTCATTCGGACGGCTTCTGAATGGATCGCTTCAATCGATTCCATGACAAGCTCTGGTTTTTCCAGCCCTCGTCGTTTGATTAAATTTGCATAACTCTCAATGACCGTTATTGGCGTACGTAACTCGTGGGAGGCATTCGACACAAACGCCTCTTGCTTTTCATAGTTATCTTTCAACAAATCAATCATTTCATTGAAGGTTTTGGTCATCGTAAAGAGTTCGTCTTTCGATTGCTGATTATATTCAATGTGTTTGAATGACGAGCTCGTTTGAATGTCTTTCATCGTCTCGATCAAGGATTGGATCGGTCGGACAATTAAATCAGAGAGAATCCGCCCTGAGACGACAATCGGAATGAGTCCGACTAAAACAACGAGCAATAAGACGAATTGCAGTGTATTCAAATTGCTTTCGACATCACTCAAGTTTTCATAAAGCTGTACATAAACGACTTCCCCGTCTTGCCAAATTGCCGGAGCTTGGACATAGCCGACTTCCACGCCAGAATCGTCCAACCGGCCACGCTCACTGCCAGCATCAAAGGGTTGTTCGATGTTCGCCAGCTGCAGTTCTTCTCCTGCAGTAACCTCAGTAATTTTCGTTCCTTCCTCATCCATCACGCGAAGCATTCCATTGGACGGAACGTAGACACCAAGCAAATCACTGACCGGAAAGTTCTCATCCGCTTGTGCCAAACCTGACAACATGTTGGCCAATTCATCTTCCATGCGATCCATTTCTCTTTCATAAGTAAAATACGAAAAAGTAAAATAGATCGTCAAAGCGATGAGAATCATAATGATAATAAACAGGAAAGAAGAGTAGAGAAAGATTTTATTTTTGAGTTTCATAAGCATCCTTCAAAACGTAGCCGACACCGCGGACCGTGTGAATCAATTTGTCCTCCCGGTCGCCATCGACTTTTTTTCGTAAGTATCGCACATAAACATCAACCACATTTGTTTCCCCATAATAATCATATCCCCAGACTGTGTCCAGGATCTGGTCCCGCGTAAGCACTTGGCGTGGGTTTTTCAAAAAATAAACAAGCAAGTCAAATTCACGTGGTGTCAATTCAATCATGCTATCACCACGAAAAACTTCACGCGTTCCTTCATTTAAACGAAGATCTTCAAAAACCAACCAATCGCTGTCCACTTCAATCTTTTGGTTTAACCGGAGAGCTGCGCGGATACGTGCCAGTAATTCCTCAATTTGAAAGGGCTTTGTGATGTAGTCGTTTGCGCCTAAATCTAAACCCGTCACTTTATCCTCGATGGAATCCTTTGCGGTCAGTAAAATTACCGGAGTCGATTCATCCGATTTACGGATTCGCCGCAAAATTTCAACGCCACTCATTTCAGGAAGCATAATATCGAGCAAGATCAAATCCCACTCTCTTTCTCGGTACTTCTCGAGTGCTTCGTAACCTGTATATGCTTTATCGATCGAATACCCTTCAAAAGTCAGCTCCAGCTCAAGTACCCTGGCGATTTTTTCTTCATCTTCTACAATCAAAATCGATGTTTCGCTCACATCAATCATCCTTTAAGATATTTACTCCTTATATGATATCATTTTTGAGCGAGTATCGGGGGTATTCGTATTGAACATCGGACCGCTATCATTGGAACTCATCCGATTAAGAAACCATAAGAAAATTCTCAAGGTCCCCAAATTGGTTTTCCACCATTCGGAGACCTTGAGAGCTAATTTCCCATATCACTCACTGATTCGGAATCCAATTTTCCCGAAGTTCTTGCTGTTTTCCAAGTAATCAAACGCTGCTTTAAAATCGGATGCGTCAAACATTCGGTCGATTTCCGGTTTGATGTGGTGTTGGTCGATGAATTCCAACATCTCAATAAATTCTTCCCGGCTTCCCATCGTGGAGCCCAATAAGTTATATTGACCGTAAAAGAATTTTCGGATATTAATCGTCACATCATCTTCGGTCGTTGCCCCGAACGTAACGATCGTGCCACCTCGTCGGATCGCTCCTAATGATTTCTCGAAGGTTGCAGCGCCGATGGATTCGATCAACAGGTCAACGGATTCGTCTTTCAGTTCCTCATTCCAATCCGATTCAGTCAAAATTCCACGGTCTGCACCCAGTTTCTTCGCTTCTTCCAGTTTCTCTTCACTCCGGGAGGTCACAATTACACGGGCGCCAATAGCTTTTGCAAATTTCAACGCGAAAGTCAGCACCCCACTCCCAATTCCAGGTAGCATAACGGTATCATCGGGCTGTACGTTTCCCCGTGTAATCAGTGCACGGTATGCGGTCAGTGCAGCAAGGCCTAGCACGCCCGCTTCATCCCATGATAATTGTTCAGGTTTTCTTTCGACTTGGGATTCTGGCAAGACAATGTATTCTGCAAATGTCCCATCCTCCGGAAAGCCGACGATATCGAATCCTTCTGGAGGAACATCACTATTTTTTTCCCACCCTAAACTTGGGTTAATGATGACTTCATCTCCGATTGTGAAGCGATTGGCATCTTCACCCAGTGCATCGATGACACCAGCACCATCCGAACCTGGGATAAGTGGTGGGTCCTCCTCTTTATGTCGTGTCTGAATCACCGAAAGATCCCGGCGATTCATCCCCGCCGTTTTTAGCCGAATACGTACCTCACCTTTTTCTGGCTTGGGTACGTTCGTTTCTTTCCATTCAACTCCATCAATTCCTGAGATTTTTTCGTGAATCATTGCTTTCATTTCTATTCTCCTTTCGACCATTCACTGATCGTGTACCGCTCAAAATATAACTCTCCACCCGGCGGCATTTGGGCAACTCGCCATAAATCTTCGAATACAATTGTTCCGATCGTTGGATAACCACCTGTTGTTTGGGCATCCGCCAATAAAATAATCGGATTTCCTTCTGAAGGAACTTGGATAGTGCCAAATGTGGTCGCCTCAGATAAAATATCGGTGTTCTCCTTCCGCTCCAAGCATTCCCCTTCCAACTGGCAGCCCATCCGGTCGGCCGCTTTGATCGTAAACCCTTCACGGTAAAAACAATCCAATGAATCCGTCGTAAACTGATGTTCATGGTGGCTTGGGATGACCCGGACGGTTGTTTGTTTCGTGTAGGTCGGGATTTCCATTGCCTCAAGCGATTGATTTGCCTTTGCATTCTTCAATCGTCCCATAACTCGATCGTCCTTATCCAATGCCCTACCGAAACCAGCTTTTTCATATACGGACTGACTGCCTAAGTAACGCTCGGACTCAATTCCACCAGGCAAAGCCAAATATGCACGCATCCCTGCTTTTGGGCCTTTAAATGTGAGTTGGCTTCCAGCAGTAACCTGAATCAATTGCCACATTGGCAAAGGCTTACCATCTACTTCTGCATTCAAATCCGCACCTGTAACAGCCAGCTCTGTGTCTTCAATGACTTCAAAAGTGACATTTCCCATCGTGATTTCGATGACAGCCGCTTCCCATGAATTTCCCATGATTTCATTCGCACAACTCGCCGCATAATGATCCATGACCCCTGAGATCGGGACACCGAACGAACGATATTTCTTACGCCCTTGATCTTGAATCGTCGTCAAAATTCCTGGTTTGATGACCTTTAACATGATCGTTTCCTCACATTCCAAATGTCGTCGTGATTTCAATCCCTTGTTTTTCTAGGGCTTGTTTACAGGCAACCGCATGATTGACCGCTTCTGGCGTATCACCATGAAAGCATATCGTGTCGGCATTCAACTCAATCCAGTCGTCATCGATGGACCGGACTTTCCCTTCCGTAACAATCTTTAATGCTTGTTCGATGACTTCTTCCGTTTGATACAAGACAGCCCCTTCTTCCGTTCGAGGCGTAAGCGACCCGTCAGCTTGATAACGTCGGTCTGCGAAGGCTTCTTGTGCCGTTTCTAAGCCAACTTCCTTTCCGGCCTCAATCAATTGACTGCCTGCCAGGCCAAACAAAACGATCTCATCATCGTAATCTTTCACAGCCCTTGCGATTGCATTGGCCAATTCAACATCTTTGGCAGCCATATTGTATAGCGCTCCGTGCGGCTTAACGTGATTCAATCGCCCACCCGCGATCTTGACAAATCCATCGATTGCGCCTAATTGATAAATCATGAGATGGTAAATTTCATCCGTTGTGTGTGGAATCGGACGTCTTCCAAACCCGTGAAGGTCATAAAAGCTTGGATGTGCGCCAATGCTGACACCCTTATCGATCGCCCAGGCAACGGTTTGGGGGATTGTCTGAAAATCTCCTGCATGAAATCCGCATGCAATATTGCATGAGCTAATCACATCGAGCAATGCTTCATCGTTTCCCATCTGATACATGCCATAGCTTTCGCCCAAGTCCGCATTGAAATCAATCTTCATGATGAATCACCTCAATCGTCGGTTCGAAATGTTTATCGTTTAATATGGTTTCATACTCTTTTTCATCGATCGGAACAAACGTAATCCAGTCACCTGCCTGATAATAAAAAGGGTATTGTTTTTCAATTCGAATCAACTCGACGGGTGTCGTACCGATAATATTCCAGCCACCCGGGGAAGATACGGGATAAATGCCCGATTGAGCGTTGACAATCCCGACGCTCCCTTTCGGCACTTGTTGACGTGGTTTCTCTAACCTCGGTATCGAAAACTCTTCAGGAAAACCACCGATATACGGAAAACCAGGCAAAAAACCAATCATATAGATCGGATAGGGTTTTCCGGAATGGCGTTCAACAATCTCTTCCTTGGTAAGCCCAGTAATCTCACTCACCCGCTCCAGATCCATTCCGTTATACCAAACGGGTAAATGGATATTATAAATCGTCCGATGATCTTGATAAGCTTCCAAGTCCGTCAAGAGTCCCGAAAGCTCCTTTTTTATTTCCGCATAATCCATTTGGCGAGCATCATAAAAAACCGTCACATTTGTAAATGTTGCCACGACATCAACGATATAATCTTTTCGTTCTTCTTTCAGTAAATGTCGGAATGCTTGGACCTGTTGATTTGTTTTCGCTTGTATTTCAGATCCGAACGTCACGGTAATTGCTTGATCACCAAGTGGTGTAAAAGATACGTTGTCCATCGTTTTTCACCTACATGAACGCAATATTTTCATGCTTGTTCTGCTATTATGATAACATATTTTAATTTTCCGAATACACGATGGCGATTCGATCCATTAATCGAGTAGTGCTAATTGTGGCTAAACGATGAATCTATGCTAAAATGTTTATACAACTGTTGATTGGAGGTTCATTTTGTGGGAAGAGCGGGAACAATGATTGATAAAGAAATTGATAGTGAATTTTTGAACGAAACACTGACCGTCAAAATTTATCAGCCAGAAAACTTCAGTCCACTTTATAAATACCATCTATGTATCATGCAAGATGGAAATGATTATTATCAGCTTGGACGTGCTGCGACCGTCAGCGATCGCTTGCATAAGAATGGCGATATCGAAAATACGATCTTTGCCGGAATCCATTATAAGGACCGCTACGATCGCTGGGAAAAATATCATCCGCAAGGAAAAAACAATGAAGCGTATATCAAATTCCTGCGCTCCGAGGTCGTTCCGTTGTTGGATAAAGAACTTCCGGGTTATGATGTTGGCTCTTGCCGTGTATTGATGGGTGATTCCTTGGGAGGGACCGTCTCACTCATGACTGCTTTGAAGTATCCGAATACATTTGGGCAAGTCATCATGCAATCACCTTATGTGGATGATGATGTCTTGGATGCAGTCAGAAATTCGGAAGCCATCAAAAACATGACCATTTATCATACGATCGGTAAAGATGAAACGGAAGTCCCAACCACCCAAGGCGGAAAAGATGACTTTCTTGAGCCAAACCGCAAGCTACATGAGCTTTTAAAAGGAAAAGTAGAGAATTATCATTATAAAGAAAATGAAGGAAAGCATACGTGGAAGCAGTGGCAAAAGGATCTACCACAGGTCGTTCAGACTATTTTTGGAAAATAACAGGGAAAGAAAGTTCTTTTTTCAAAAATTCTGTTATAATAGAAGTTAACCAAAAATTTCGATGACAGGAATGATTAAATAGGAGGGAAGTTTTTTATGAGTAAACTAACGTATGGGATCGCAATCTTTCCATCGAAAGAAATTCAGGACATCGCTAATTCTTACCGTATGAGGTATGATCCACAGTATTCTAAAATTCCACCACACATCACACTAAAAGAACGCTTTTCAGCAGACCAAAAACAAATTGATCAGATATCTGCTGAATTATCGAAAGTTGCTCAGGAAGTCGAACCGTTTGATATCGAAATCAAAAAGGTCAGCTCCTTTAGTCCAGTCACACATACCGTTTATCTCAAAGTTGAACCACATGAAAAATTGACCTATTTGAATGAGCGCATGCATGACGACAGCTTCCCTGGTGAACAAGTGTATAAGTTCGTTCCTCATATCACGATCAGTCAAGATTTATCTGAGGATGAGCATTCGGACGTTTATGGCACACTGAAAATTTCTTCTTTTGATTTAAAAGATACCGTTGATCGTTTCCAACTACTCTACCAACTGGATGACGGCGCTTGGACCGTCTATGAAACGTTCAAGCTGGGGAAATAATGCTGCAGATCTCACAAGTTACGAACGAACGGGAACGAAACGATGCCTATTCAATTCGGCAGGAAGTTTTCATTGACGAACAAGGAGTTCCCATCGAGGACGAAATGGATGAGTATGATGAACAAGCTATTCATTTTGTCGGTTATGTCGAAGAAAGACCCGTACTCGCCAGTCGCCTTCGGTTTGTCGATGAATATGGAAAGCTCGAAAGAATATGTGTCGTGAAAGACGAACGCGGAAACCACTACGGGAAAGAAATCATCGGAAGAATGGAAGAAGTCATTGTCAAACACGGCTATTTTAAAGCCAAATTGAATGCACAAAAATATGCAGAAGAATTTTATGAAAAACTAGGCTATGAAACGGTTTCTAATGAATTCTTGGATGCAGGGATCCCACATGTGACGATGATCAAGGATTTATCGAAAAATTAATCAATCAGACGAATGAACCGGGCTCCAATCAATGGAGACCCGGTTTTTTTGTATTGTGACGAAAACCGATTCACCATGTATGAAATCTATGGTTCATACCGATAATGGTAGCGATGATTGAATGTGGAGGGGATTTTTCCATGGAGTATCTGCGCATTGCAAGTGAAGCACTCATTGGGTTTGGGGCTTTATTTTTGTTGACCAAAATTCTCGGTAAAACACAAATTAATCAAATTACGGCGTTTGACTTCATTTCTGCCATTGTCCTTGGTGAATTGGTCGGAAACGCGTTATATGACCCGGAAGTCGGGATTCCGCAAATCCTTTTTGCTGTCACGCTTTGGGGGTTATTGATCTTCTCGATTGATTTCACTACTTTAAAAATCAGAAGAAGCCGGAAGCTACTGGAAGGAACACCATCGATTCTGATTCGAAATGGGAGCCTGCAACGGAATGAGCTGAAGAAAAATAAGTTAGATCTTAGCCAAATGCTGCAGTTGCTCCGAAACAAAAATGTCTTCTCGCTTAGCGAAGTGGAATATGCCATCTATGAACCAAGTGGAACCATTAATGTCATGAAAAAACATGACTATCAGCAACCGGATAACCAGTCGTTAAACTTACCGAAAAAAGAGGTCCATTTGCCCATCACCGTCGTAGCCGATGGAGAATTATTGAAAGCCAACATCAAAGAAATTGAATGGGATGAGAAAGATGTTATAATGGAAATCACTAGACAAGGACACCAGTTAGAAGATATTATGTATGGAGAATGGGAAAAAGAGAAAGGCTTATTTCTTCTACCCTTTGAATAGCCTTTCTCTTCATCTATAGTTAGCATCCAGTCAATAATTTGGCTGGATGTTATTTTATTTCATGAATTTCAACCTTAGACAGATTCACTGATGAACCTTCCTTTTCCGGTGATCTCAGGGTAATGATTTGTCTTCGGTTTCACTTTCGCCTCCGTAGGCATATAAACAGATTTAGGCTTGTTGTCTTGTTCCTTTTTCTCACGTAAGTTTTCTTTGAACTTACTTCTCTGCTGATAAATCTCACTAAATTCTTGGTGTTTCGCCAAATGTTTATGAAATTGGACACGCTGCACACGGTCCCACGTGATTGGAGAATCTTCGTTGTGAATCGTACGTAAATGATATTGATTGGCCTGTTCCATATTAACTGGCGCAATATAGCCCATTGCGATCATCCTCCCCGTCTACTAATCTATACCCCTTTTCTATCTAAGATATTCCATTCTGATTCATCATTTTTTACGACTAGAAAAAATGAGGAAACCCGGTGTGCACGGATCCCCTCACAATCTATTTAAATCCAAAAAAATGGTGGTCGCCGATCATGTTCGTCATCATGATGGTCTTTTTGGTCTTCTTTACGCTCATCTTCGTCTTCTTCCAGGTGTTCATGTTTTTTTTCCTCATGCTCCATCTTTTGATCCTCATCCCATCGACCATGCCGACGAGGGCCAAAGAATGGGTCACGTTTTTCTGGTGATTCGAATAAAACATTATCGGCTTTGATGACTAAATCTTTTACGTGGATTTCTTTCTTCCTCTTTTCTGACAACCTTATCACTCCTTTTATTCAATATTCGTTATTACTATATTCAATCGGGATAAAAGCGGGATAGACATCAGCCCGATTCATTCGGTGAACTCTTTATTGATTTCATGTAGAACCAATACATCTGCCCACACTCCCCTAGGTAAATCGCATAAGTTATTAGCGTAAGAAAGGTCATTTGACTAGAAAGGGGATATGAAATGAGTTGTCGCTGTGAGAAAAACCGGACGGAAAACTGTGTATGTGATATACTTCGTCAAATTGTAGAGGCCCAACGAGATACGGTCGATCACGAATGTCGGGTTGGCTGTGAGCAATCCATCAAAGACTTGTTAGGTGATTCGGCAGCACCGAATAGCCTAGATACAGTACCTGTACTGTTATATTGCGACTGTGACCCATTCAAAGGCTTCGGAGCTTTTGAAGATGGAACAGTCATCGCAAGCTATTACTTCCGAGTGAAAAGCGTAGATAGTGATTGCTGTGCGGTGCTCGAATTGCTAAGAGACCCACAAGATTCACAGCAAAAAAACTTCACAGACCCAACACGCCAGAAAGCTGGAAAATTGAGAAGCACTGGAATTTGTATAAATGTCGATCTGAAATGCTTCTGCCATGTCACATGTCTTCCAGCAACCAATGCGATTGGCTAAGCGATATCACGCAGGCTATCCTGGTCAAACAGGGTAGCCTTTTTTACATTAAAAAACCTGATTCAGTCTCAAAACAACCGAATCAGGCTCTTGTTTCTTTTATCGTTACAGACCAACCATACGTATGTCCTGGATAATTTTTTTGGAAATTTTAATCGTAGGTGAATTCCTAGGTTTTAACAGAATGAAATCTTCACTGATCTCTTGAATAATCCCTCGAAAGCTCTTTTCTTCCGTTATGATTTCACTGTTCAGCTGAGGGATGGTCAGTAGAAGGCGGTTGATGTGTTTTAATTTGTCATCCAAATCCGTTGGGTCATCTTCGCTTTGTTGCTCGGTTTCAGATGAAGTAATCTCTGTGTCTGTTTCATCCGCTTGCTTTTGTTCTGAATCAGCCCGCGAATAATAGAATGGTTGACCCCCTACAATGGTCTGCTGCTTGCTTTTTTCTTCTATGAATAAAAGTGGTGGTTTCAAACGATGTAGCATCATCGATCACTCCTTTGCCTATTCGTTTCCATCATATGCAAAGAAGCTGTTTCTGTGCGTTTGTACGGGGTCAATATTTGCATAAAAAACCCAGAACGCCTATTGGTTCTGGGCCTTTCATATTATTCAGTCAAACCTAGAATGTTATATCCGGAATCAACGTGGATGATTTCACCCGTAATTCCGCGGGATAGGTCACTCATCAAGAAATACGCTGTATCGCCTACTTCTTCTTGTGTGACCGGTTTACGAAGTGGTGCTCTGCTTTCAATCACTTTCAAGATTGAGTTGAAGTCGCCGACACCTTTCGCGGAAAGTGTGCGGATTGGGCCAGCAGAGATGGCATTGACACGGATCCCATGCTTACCAAGATCGTTTGCTAGATAGCGCATCGTCATATCCAAGCTTGCTTTGGATACACCCATCACATTATAGTTTTCTACGACACGTTCACCACCGAGATACGTCATCGTCATAATGCTTCCGCCTTCTGTCATCAAATCTTTTGCCGCACGTGAAACAGCCACCAATGAATAAGCACTGATATTTTGTGATAGAAGGAATCCATCTCTGGATGTATCAATGAATTCACCTTTCAAATCCTCACGGTTCGCAAAAGCGATGCAGTGTGCTAAACCGTGAATGACACCAACATCCTCTTTAATTGATGCAAACGTATTTTTGACTGCTTCATCATCTGTGACATCACACTCATAAAACAGGGAATCGTCTCGGTCTAATGTTGCTGCTAATTCACGCACAGGTTTCTCAAACCGATCACTCGCATAAGTGAAAATCAACCGTGCACCCGCTTCATGCAAGGATTGTGAGATTCCCCAAGCAATACTTCTTTTATTCGCAACTCCCATAACGACGTATGTACGACCCTCTAATGAAAAATTCATTTGTGTGGCCTCCTCAAATAAAAATCAGTATTTGTTATTAGTACCTAGTCCTATTTTATAAGAAACTAAGGTAATTAACAATCATTATTTAAATTAATTTTATATTTATAAGTCTAATTGACGATTCCTTACGAATTGGTTTCTATCATCATTGACATTTTCACCAAATCATAACCGAGAATGGCGGTGAGA
>CALGNY010000149.1 GCA_937958375.1 uncultured Bacillaceae bacterium | reverse complement strand
TTTTTTGTTTACATGAAAATCAACCAAGAAACAAAAAAAGGAGCATCCAGTTTGACGTAATCAAGACGCTCTAAGAACATTCATTTACCCCATATTGATTCTTCTGACCATCTTTCTTAACGTGCCAAGGACACTGACGGCAGCAAGGTAACTTGTATTTTTATTAGAAGGAAAAGGTTTATTCTTTATCTCAAATGAAGCTGTCCCGAAATCACCTTTGACCTGGATGGAATGAATATTTTCATTCACGTGTGGATCCGCTACGATGGTCACCTTCGTTTGCTGAAACCCAACACCGGCAAGCGCCAACGCAATCGAAACGTTTATGTTTTTGGGATATTGTTTAATGGCTTCGGCCGCACTTCCTTCAAATACCGCTTTCGGTTCATCGATGGCCTCGCTCGATAAGGTATGTGCTGGCTTTCTAGTGACCAGAGAAACTGTCTCTAGAATTCCCACAGCAGCAACGTTTTCGATGAGGTCTAACCCTCCAATAGCTCCTGATGGTAAATGAAGCTGATGATCCTTTTCGTTAAGGATCTCATTTATCTCATTAAAAAATTCCTCTTCCGCCAAAGCACCGATACTTATCAATACGGTTTCTTTTTGCCTCAAAACAGCGGGCAACATTTCACTGGCCGCTTCAACGGTTGTCGCCTCCACAACGAGATCGATCGACGAATCTAAAAATTCTTCTAGATCGGTAAATAAACGAATACCATATTGCTCTTCCAACTGTTGGTATTTATCAAAATTACGAACTAACACACTGGTAATCTGTAGATCCTTGTCTTTTTTCCCATTCAGCTCTTCAAGTAAATAGGTTCCAATCGTTCCTGCCCCGATTAATCCTACATTCATCGTACATCACACCCACTTTCAGCTCTAAAAGTACTTATAAAAAAAGACTCACCATCATTGGTAAGCCTCTGTGTATTATGTAGCACCGTGCACCCGTTGTCGACCAAGTCATCCTATGCGTTACGCAAGTTTGCAGCTCGGCCCAGGCGATCCTGCGTCACATAGAAGTGGCCGCTTACTGCTGCTTCCTTCCGGACCTGACAGGGTTCGCGGGTTTCTATTGCGCAGGACCCAAGCGTCAACACTGCTCCCTTGCGGCAGGCCATAAAATGACTTGGCCTCGAACGGGAGTTCAGCCCCACTATAGCGGATTGTGGGTTACAGGGCACCGCTACCTCCCCACCTAGCACGGCAAGTATTGATTCTGTGCACACTTCTTTTTTGAAGTGCACTGCTTAGTATACCGCGTTTTGGGGTAAAATGCAATCGGTAAAACTTTACTGATTCGAATTCCTGCTTTTCTGATTTCTAAGCGATTTGAAAAAGGTTTTCAGTAGGTTTGCACACGTTTCTTCCAGTACACCTGCCATAACCTCCGCTTGGTGATTGAACCGTTTTTCCTGCAGTAAATTCATCAATGTCCCCGCACAGCCAGCTTTCGGATCAGGTGCCCCGTAGACGACCCGAGGAATTCGTGATTGTACAATTGCACCGGCACACATTGGACAAGGCTCTAATGTCACATAAAGGGTGCAATCTTCCAATCTCCAGCTATCCATCGTTTCGTTAGCCTCCAAGATAGCAAGCATTTCCGCATGTGCCTGACTCGATTGGGTCGTCTCGCGGCGATTATAGCCACGTCCAACCACTTCATTTTCGTATACGATAACAGCTCCTATGGGGACTTCATTGATTTCCTCTGCCTTTTTGGCTTCTTCAATCGCTTGTTTCATCCAATACTCATCCAAATGAATTCCTCCATCTCTCATCTCGGATCCGTTTAAAGACCATTCTTAGCATATCTAGCAAAGAAATAGCATACGTATGACATATATTGTTTAAAGGAGTGTACATCATTGATCATCCATATCGTAACGCAAGGAGACTCTATTTATTTGTTATCCCAGCGCTATCAAGTGTCTGTCGATGCAATCGTGCAGGCAAATGAATTAGACCAACCTGAAGATTTAGTGATTGGGCAAGCACTTGTGATTCCTGTGTTAAATTATAACGTACAACCTGGTGAAAGTTTATATTCGATTGCACAAAAATTGAACACCACTTATCAAGCCTTAGCTGCTTATAATGACTTAAGCTTAGAAGTCCCTCTTCAGATCGGGCAAGTATTAGCCGTACCGAAACCTGAAGTCAGACCCATTGTATCGAATGCTTATATCGAACATATGGGCGAAACAGTCAGTGAAAATCTACAACAGTCCGCACGGGCCAGAACACCCTATCTCACATATTTGGCTTTATTCAGCTACAAAGTAAATCGCGATGGAACGTTAAACGCTCCACCAATCGACAATCTACCAGCCATTGCTTCAGAAAATAGTGCCGCGTTAATGATGGCCATTACAAATTTAGAAGAAGGTGCGTTTAGCCCAGAGCTTGCCCGGCTCATCTTAACCGATGAATCGGTTCAACGTACGCTTCTCGATGAGATTATCCGGATTGCTGGCCAGGTGAACTATCGGGATATTCACTTTGATTTTGAATTTATTCCCGGCGAATTACGCGAGAGCTACAATCAATTTTTGCGCAGAGCCAAAGAACGTTTTCAGGCCAATGGGTTATTATTATCCACCGCTTTAGCACCGAAAAATCGCGCAGATCAGCCAGGTGAATTATATGAAGCACATGACTACCGCGCGCATGGTGAAATTGCTGATATGGTCGTATTGATGACCTATGAATGGGGCTATAGTGGCGGGCCTCCAATGGCTGTTTCCCCAATCGAACCGGTTCGGGCCGTCGTCGAATACGCATTAACAGAAATGCCTGCAGAAAAGATCTTGTTGGGTCAAAACCTATACGGCTATGATTGGACGCTGCCATTTGAACCTGGCGGAGAATTAGCAAGAGCACTCAGTCCGAACCAAGCCATTCAACTCGCTCGAACGACAAACCAAGCGATCCAGTTTGACAGCGAAGCCCAGGCACCTTTCTTCAACTATTGGGACGCCGAGGGAAACCAGCATGAGGTGTGGTTTGAGGATGCCCGCTCCATTCAAGCAAAATTTGATTTGATCAGGGAGTTGAACTTACTTGGCATCGCCTATTGGAAACTCGGCTTGGCATTTCCGCAAAATTGGGTACTACTGGATGACCAGTTTGTCATTGAAAAATATTAAGGTTACTTAAGCTAGCTGGTCGGATGATCCGATCGGTTAGTTTTTTGCTGTCATTCGAACAGAACGGATTTCCGTTCCTGATTCTTGATACGCTTTTTCTAACCCCTTATCATCAATTTCTTTTTGGTAGACAAGACGATAAGGGATGTTGATATCAAAGTGATTTTCAAACGGAAAAGGGCTTAATTGGATTTCATCTGGATGTTTCCATGAAGCTACAATTCTTTCATCCAACCCAGCAAACCGTTGTCTGAAACCATTCCGAAACATCTTGTTTTCATCTTTTTTGTCGATTCCTGGTTCATTTAAACAGAAATATAGTGATAAATCGTCACAAAACTGCAAAAGTCGAAAATGAAAATCAAAGGCATCCTCATTATATTTCGTACCTAAGACATGCTTCGACTCCTCCTGATTGCTTATTTCCCGGGAAATAAATTGCTGAATAATCGGATTAGATGATGATTGATCGAAAAACGACAAATAATGCGCACCGCATAATAAGCCGGCATATAATGATTCTTGGCGAACTTCTTCAATTCCCTGCTCATAATGTTGGACTTTTCGTTTTAATGGGTAATTCATAAACGAATGAGGCTCCCCTGCGTCGTCATTCCAAGTCGGTTGCTGATCAAGTGGAATCCAAGCCCGGTCATGCTGTGTGATGGCGAACTCAACTTCATCCCGTAAATTTTCAAACGGAAAAAGATCCGATGACCAGTGCCTTGCAAATTCCCCACTAACTTTCGCATGGTCATGCTGCATAAATAAACGAAATGCATCCTCAGTTTTTGTGACAATCATATCCTCACCCCACGGTTTATGTACGAGTAAGGGATGTCTCAACGGTGGAGACATCCCTATCAGTCGTGTTAACCAATCCACTTTACCCGAATCATTTACCCATTCAGTACGTTCAGCGATTCACGTTTGAAAGCCGGTAGGTCATTTGGGTTGCGGCTTGTCACTAAGTGATTTCCGCAAACGACGACTTCTTCATCTTTAAAATTCGCACCGGCGTAGCGCATATCCTGTGCAATGGATTTATATCCTGTTGCGTCACGTCCTTCTAATGTTTTGGCCGTAATCAGTAATTGAGGACCGTGACACAACGTCACGACGGGCTTACTCTTATCACTCATGAATGGTTTGACGAATTCGACAAACCGGTCGTCTGCACGTAATTGGTCAGGAGAAAATCCTCCCGGGATAAACAAGGCATCAAAATCTTCAGGCTTCACGTCATCGATTGACTCATCAATCGTCACCTCTGCATCACCTTGCTTTCCTTTCACAACCTTACCCTTCTCTTTTTCGATCGTAACGATTTCATGCCCAGCGTCCTTAAATGCGTTCGCTGGATCGGTATATTCAACATCTTCGAATAAATCGGTAATTAAACAAGCTATTTTTTTACCCATTTGAACATCCTCCTTTAGGTTCTCAAAAATCGGCATACATTATTCTAAATACCCAGGAGGATGGGACCGTCAAACATCCTTCAAGCACCTTTATGTCGCTTGATCACGGATTGGTTCCTGTGGTTTTTTCCAAATCAATTCAAGGATAATCGCAATAGCCGTACCGACCAACAATCCATTGCTGACGATTTGACGGACGGTATCGGATAACCCCGAAAAACTATCCGCAGGGAAAAACATCAATCCGGAACCAATCAATAAAGAAACCGTGATGATTGTTGAGTTCCGATCGTCCAATCGATTTGAGAATAAGTTTTTGATTCCCAGACCCATCAACTGAACAAACGTTGCCAATAATGCTGCGTTTGCAATCGGAGCCGGTATTTGCGCCAACCAATAAATCATACTTGGAAAAAATGAAGCAAGAATTAATGCAACCGAAGCGATCATGAATGGCGCTAATCTTTTTTCACCCGTCAACTTAAGAAATCCTGCCGAGGAAGCGAGGGTAATCACAGCAACCCCTGAGAAAACTCCAGAGATTCCATGGTTAATGCCCAGCGTGAAGCTTGAACGGTTCATATCATTGTATGAAACTCTGGCTTTGTCCTCAACGACATCCGTGACCGCTGCTAACGCGGCAACAATATTTGATAATAAAATAATTGCCGTCAACAAAGCAATCGGAACCAGGCTCCAATCCCAAATCGGAGTACCCCAAGCAAACCATTCAGGTGGCGCAATCGCCTCCAATCCGCTCGGCGGTGAATAGTCACCGCCGACAAAAACGCCATAAAGTAGCCAGCCAGCCGCTATGCCGATCAAGACCGCGTAGCTTTTCATCCATCCATGGAAAAATAAAGATAAAACGAGGACAATAATAAAAGCGATAAATGCAATCACCGTGTCTGCCACTTGAATCGTGCCATGCTGGGATACGCCCGTCATCCCCTGAAGAAATGTTCCGCCAAGTTGGATCGTCAGCAAGGTCAAAAAGACACCTGTCACTAACGGCGTGAAAATCGAAATGACCTTTCCGGAAATCTTCAATAATCCGAACAGCATTAGGAAAACACCGGTCAAAATCATAGCCATCTCTAATAATCGTAACGCATTTTCAGCAGAACCGGTTGCCGTTGAAATCGTGCCCGCGAAGATCGCAAATGTGCTGACCCAAATACCTGCCGGGCCGTCGACAATCGGCATTTTATGTCCAATCCATGCTTGTAAAAATCCCGCGATTCCCATAATAAAAAAGGTCCGTTGCATGAGCTGCATCACTTCAACTGAACTCATATCAAAAAGCGGTCCGATCACAATCGGAATCGCAACCGCATTCGCAAGTAAAAATACAAACCATTGAATCACTGAAAACAAAACTATTTCCTCCTGACAATCTACCCATTTCTTTATTCTAGTTATTAGGATACTCCTATTTCGGATGAGAATCCAATCGGTTAGTAGACTTGTCCGGAATCTTTATCGATTTATGTGGCATGATTGAACCACTCCTCAAACCTCAAATGGCGATGAGAAACCTTGTCAGCGACATTCGCAACTTTTTTGAACCCCAAATGTCGATGAGAACCTCTGTCAGCGACATTCATACTCTTTTTAGAACCCCAAATGTCGATAAGCATAATCAATATACAACCAGTTCCCACAACCAATGGTTTAACATAAAAAAATCAGCACCTGCCAACTGACAGGTGCCGTACATATTATTCTTCTAACGTCGACGTATCGCCTTCAGGAAGTCCGAGTTCCCGGGCTTTCAATAGTCTACGCATAATTTTACCGCTTCGCGTTTTCGGTATCGCATCGCTGATTTCAATCTCACGCGGAGCCGCATGGGCACTCAATCCTGTTTTCACAAACTGGCGAATGTCCTCAAGCAATTCATCGGATTCCTCATAGCCATCATTCAATGCAACAAACGCTTTGATGATTTCGCCACGCTCTGGGTGTGGCTTCCCGATGACACCCGCTTCAGCTACCGCTTCATGCTCAATCAGTTTGCTTTCGACTTCAAAAGGACCGACACGTTCACCGGATGTATTGATGACATCGTCTACACGACCTTGGAACCAGAAATAGCCATCCTCATCTCGGTAAGCACTATCACCAGATACATACCAACCATTAATGAAATAGCTTTGGTATTTCTCCGGTCGATTCAAAATCTTGCGCATCATCGCTGGCCAGCCTTCTTTAATCGCCAAGTTCCCCATTTGGTTTGGCGGAAGCTCATTCCCATCGTCATCCACGATCGAAGCCGTGATTCCCGGAATTGGTTTACCCATTGATCCCGGACGAATATCAACCGTCGGAAAATTACAAATGAGCTGGGCACCCGTTTCCGTCATCCACCACGTATCATGGATGCGCAAGTCGAATGCTTTCAGACCCCAATGGACGACTTCTGGATTTAACGGTTCACCGACACTTAAGATATGCCGTACGCTAGATAAATCGAACTTGTCGATGACCTCTTTCCCTGCACTCATCAACTTACGGAATGCGGTTGGTGCGGAATACCATACCGTCACCCCATATTGTTCCAATGCTCCATACCAGGCATCCGGTGTAAAACGCCCTCCGATTACGACGTTCGTCACACCATTCAGCCAAGGAGCGAACACGCCATAGCTCGTTCCGGTTACCCAACCTGGGTCAGCTGTACACCAATAAACATCGCCTTCTTGTAAATCTAGCACCCAACGTCCGGTTTGATAGTGCTGGATCATCGCATAGTGAACATGATAAACACCTTTCGGCTTACCCGTTGAGCCAGAGGTATAATGAAGGACCAATCCATCTTCCAAATCAACCCATTCGATTTCAAATTCATCACTTGCTTGCTTCATGTCTGCATGATAATCAATATAACGATCATCCGCTTGAATGTTTTCTCCTACCAAAACGACTTTCTTCAAATCAGGCAATTCATTTTCCGGGACCCGCCCCAATAAATCAGGTGTCGTCACCAATACACTCGCTTCACTGTCTTCCAAACGGTCCTTGACGGCTTGCTCCATAAACGCTTCAAACAAAGGACCTGCAACCGCTCCAACCTTCAGAATGCCAAGGAAACTCGCATAGAATTCAGGAGATCTCGGCATAAAGAGAAAGACCCGATCCGCTTTTTGTACGCCATGATTTTTTAAGACATTCGCAAATCGGTTACTCATTTTTTTCATTTCATCAAATGTATAAGACTCTTCCCGATCGGGTGATTTGTAGTGAAGTGCGACTTGATCTTTTTTATCCGGATTTTCAGCGTGCCGATCAATCGCTTCATACGCCATATTCACTTTTCCTGTTTCATACCATGAGAAAGCTTTTTTCGCTTCTTCCCAATCAAAATTGTTATAGACTTCCTCGTAATTTTCCAGATTATGCTTTCCTGATACCGCTTTCAATACTTGCTCACTCATTCGGTCACCCCTGTTTAATTAATATAAAAAATTCACAAAAGATTCATATTCTCTTCTTTCATTCTATAAGAAATCGACTTAATTGAAAAGAAAAACAAATCGAATTTTTTAAAAAAATAGCTCTGTTAAAGTTAAAGTTGTTGAACACGAGGCAATTTGCTCTGAGTTGTTGTATGGTGTAGAGCGGAGGTGGCGACTCCTGCGGGAACAGCACGAGCTGAAGATCCACTTGGGAAGTGCTTTTCTTCCCAAGTTAGCTGAAGCCGTGCCCGCGGTAAAGTAGACACTGCGATTTATCGCAGATGTCGCCCTTATGCCCTTTGGGTAAAAGCGTCCACCGAAAGCGACTCACCATAACAACAACGGACTTTAACAGAGCATAAATAAATACAAATGAATGTGTCAATTGACTCATTGCCTTTTTTGTAGAATTCTGATAATATTTGAAAATAAAACAGTGGCAATATTCAAATTATTCACTTAAAAGGCAGGGTTTAGAAAATGAAATTATACTTATCTGTAGACATGGAAGGAATCACAGGGTTACCTGATTACACGTTCGTCGATTCTAGTGAACATAATTATGAACGAAGCAGAAAAATCATGACGCAGGAAGTGAATCATGTTGCCTCGAAGGCATTCGAGCAAGGATGTCACTCCTTATTGGTCAACGATAGTCACTCAAAAATGAACAATATCCTTATTGAAGAATTATACCCAAAAGCGGATCTCATTACAGGCGGTGTCAAACCTTACTCCATGGTCGAAGGACTCGATCAATCATTTGATGGCGCAATGTTCCTTGGGTACCACGCACGGGCAGGCCAACCAGGAGTAATGTCCCACTCCATGATTTTCGGCGTGAGAAATTTCTATATTGATGATGTTGAAATTGGTGAATTAGGCTTTAATGCCTATGTTGCAGGTTATTATGGCGTTCCTGTCATTTTTGTCGGCGGGGATGACCGGGCGACTGCGGAAGCGAAGGAACTCATACCTAATGTGACAACGGCTGCCGTCAAAGAAAATATTACTCGGTCTGCTGTGAAAACGCTATCATTGGAAAAGTCCGGTAAACTCCTCGAGGAGAAGGCTGAAGAAGCCATCCGCAATCGAGCTCATGTCGAACCGCTCATTCCGCCGAAACACCCGACATTACGAATTGAGTTCGTCAATTATGGACAAGCCGAGTTGGCTGCCTTCATGCCTGGAACAGAAATCGAGCCCAATAGTTGTACTGTCAAATTTGAGGCAAAGGACATCTTGGAAGCATACCGGGCAATGGTCGTGATGACCGAACTCGCCATGCGGACAACATTCAGTTAAGGAGGCCAGCAAATGATCCGTTATATCTTCAAGCGTTTTCTCATGATGATCCTGACGATTTGGATTATCGCCACGTTGACCTTTGTGCTCATGAACGCCATTCCAGGGTCTCCGTTCAATGAAGAAAGAACATCCAATGAAGCCGTTCAGGAGAATCTCGAACGCCATTTCAATTTGGACGAACCTCCGATCGTTCAATACTTTGCCTATTTGAAATCAATTGTCACCTTTGATTTCGGGCCGTCAATCAAAAAACCGAACGACACCGTCAACGATTTGCTTGCCCGTGGATTTCCGATCTCCGCCGAGCTTGGCATCATTTCGATCGTGGTTGCTTTATTCTCTGGTATTGCACTCGGTGTCATTGCCGCGCTTCGGCATAATGGGTTCATCGATTACCTTGCGATGACCATCGCCGTACTGGGCATTTCCATACCGAACTTTGTATTGGCGACATTGCTCATTCAACAATTGGCGGTCAACACAGGCATTTTCCCAGTGGCTACCTGGCAATCTCCAATGCATATGATTCTGCCGACCCTTGCCCTCGCGACAGGTCCGATGGCGATCATCGCACGCCTGACGAGGTCGAGCATGCTGGAAGTCTTAACCCAAGATTATATCAAAATGGCTCGTGCGAAAGGGTTATCCCCTACCAAAGTCGTCATCAAGCATGCATTGAAGAATGCATTGATGCCTGTCGTTACGATCCTAGGGACATTGTTGGCAGGGATTTTGACCGGAACATTCGTCATTGAAAAAATATTCGCCATTCCCGGTATGGGACGTTACTTCGTAGAGAGCATCAATCAGCGGGACTACCCTGTCATCATGGGGACAACCGTTTTTTACAGTGCTTTTCTGGTTTTTGCCCTGTTTCTCGTTGACATCGCCTACGGAATATTGGACCCACGAATCAAATTGCATAAGGAAGAGAGGGGTTAACGATGGAGCCATCTACCGATAAATTAAACGAACAAACAGTGGAAAGGAAAAAAGAGATCCCAACCGATTGGTTCCGACCACTCCAACAAAATAATGAAGGAGAGAATACGGTCGTTCGCCCATCCCTTTCTTATTGGAAAGATGCGTGGATTCGACTCAGATCCAATTACATAGCAATGGCCGGGTTAATCTTCTTGATTCTTTTAGGCTTTATGGCGATTTTTGGTCCCTACTTGACGCCATATTCGGTTAGTGACCAAGTATTGGCCGATCAAAACCAACCACCTTCCTCAACCTATTGGTTCGGTACGGACAATCTTGGCCGAGATGTTTTTACCCGGACATGGTATGGTGCCCGAATTTCCTTGTTTGTCGGCATCATGGCCGCATTGATTGATTTTGCCATCGGTGTCCTTTATGGAGGAATCTCCGGTTACAAAGGCGGCCGGACAGATAACGTCATGATGCGTGTCGTAGAGGTGCTTTACGGATTGCCTTACTTACTGGTCGTCATCCTGTTGTTGGTCGTACTCGGACCAAGTCTATCAACGATCATCCTTGCCTTGACGATCACCGGGTGGGTTGGGATGGCCAGGATTGTCCGCGGACAAGTGCTCCAAATCAAAAACTTTGAATTTGTGCAAGCATCAAAGTCCTTTGGGGCCAAAACCAGCCGAATCATCCGTAAAAACTTACTTCCGAATACGATGGGACCCATTATCGTCCAAATGACCTTAACCGTTCCGACAGCGATTTTCGCAGAAGCTTTTTTAAGCTTCCTCGGCCTTGGCATCCAGTCGCCGTTTGCCAGCTGGGGTGTGATGGCTAATGACGCCTTGACGACCATTTTGTCCGGTCATTGGTGGCGATTATTTTTCCCGGCATTCTTTATTTCAGCAACCATGTTTGCTTTTAACGTACTTGGAGATGGTCTCCAAGACGCATTAGACCCGAAACTCAGGAGGTGATTCCTATCAATAAGATATTAGAAATTCGCAATCTTCATGTCACTTTTTCTACCTACGGGGGTGAAGTAAAAGCAGTCCGTGGTGTAGATTTGGACCTACATGAAGGAGAAACATTGGCCATCGTCGGTGAGTCAGGGTGCGGCAAAAGTGTCACCGCCAACAGCATCATGAGACTCATCCCAACACCGGCCGGAAAAATTTCAAATGGAACCATTCGGTTTAAAGGAATGGATTTAGCAAAGGCAACGGATAAACAAATGCGAAACATCCGTGGTGTTGACATCTCGATGATTTTCCAAGACCCCATGACTGCGTTAAATCCGACATTAACGATCGGTACACAACTGACGGAAGGGGTCAGACAACATCAAAACTTGTCTAAGAAAGAAGCTGAACAACGTGCGGTCGAGATGATGAATCTCGTCGGAATCCCGAATCCGCATGAAAGGCTAAAACAATACCCTCATCAGTTCAGTGGGGGAATGAGGCAACGAATCGTCATCGCCATCGCGTTGATCGGTGAACCGGACTTATTGATTGCAGATGAACCGACAACCGCATTAGACGTAACAATCCAGGCGCAGATTTTGGAGTTGTTTGAAACCATCCAAAAAGAAACGAACGTCGCCATTATCCTGATTACCCATGATCTCGGTGTCGTCGCAAAAGTCGCCGACCGCATCAATGTCATGTATGCCGGTAAGATCATTGAAGCAGGAACGAGAGAGGAAATCTTTTATCAGCCGAAACACCCGTATACAAAAGGATTGCTGCAATCCATTCCAAGGCTCGATCAGAAAGGTGAAAAGCTACTGCCGATTGATGGAACACCCCCTGATTTATTTTCACCACCGGTCGGGTGTCCATTTACAGCCAGATGCCCACATGCCATGGTTGTTTGCGAAAAGGTATACCCTCTCCGTCACCAGCCAACCGATTCTCATTACGCAGATTGCTGGCTGTATGACGAGAGAGCTCATACAACTAATTTAAATCCCAAAAAGGAGGAAATGACGTGAAGAAATGGTTATTGTTGCTACTGATTTTGATGCTTTCGTTGATGGTTGCTTGTACAACAGGTAGTGGAGAGGATGAAGAGGTGGACGCAGAAACCGATTCATCGGAAAGCGAGGAAACAAGCAGTGAAGAAGATAGCTCAGAAGAAACAGCGAGTGAATCGGATAGTGGTCAAGTTCTTCGTTTGAATAATGGTAGTGAACCGACCTCATTCGATCCCCCACAAGGGTTCAATGCCGTCTCATGGAACGCATTGAATAACTTGATGGAAGGACTTACCCGTCTCGATGAGTCCCACCAACCTGCTGCAGCCATTGCTGAAGACTGGGAAATCTCCGAAGATGGCACGGAATATACGTTTTATCTTCGGGAAGATGCCAATTGGTCGAATGGGGACCCAGTAACTGCAGAAGATTTTGTTTTCGCTTGGACAAGACTGCTCGATCCGGATGAAGCATCTCCTGCTGCATTTTTAGGCTATTTCATTGAAGGTGCTGAAGAATTCAATACGGGAAGCGGAAGTGCAGATGACCTTGGCTTGGTTGCTGAAGATGAGAAAACATTTAAAGTAACGCTCAATGCACCAACCGGTTTCTTCCTTGATTTAATATCGAATCCAGCATTTTTCCCTGTCAATCAGTCCGTTGTCGAGGAAAACCCGGATTGGCATACTGAAGCTGAATCCTTTGTCAGTAACGGACCGTTTATGTTGGATGAATGGGAGCACGAAAGCCATTTCGTATTCAAGAAAAACCCAGAATATTGGGATGTAGACAATGTCAGCTTAAATGAAGTCCACTGGGCAATGGTCAATGATGAAAATACCGAATACCAGATGTATGAAAGTGGCGAATTGGATACGACCGCTGTCCCGGCAGATTTATCCGAACAATTGCTGGAAAGTGACGAAGCCTTCTTTGAGGATCAAGCAGGCGTATATTTCTATCGATTCAATGTAGAAATGGAACCATTTCAAAATGAAAAGATCCGAAAAGCTTTTGCGAAAGTCATCAACCAAGAAGACATTGTCCAATACATTACAAAGAATAATGAAGAACCTGCATACGGTTTTGTAGCACCTTCTTTCCAAGATCCAGAGGGCAATGATTTCCGTGAGAAAAATGGAGACCTGATCACGTATGATCCAGAAGAGGCGCGCCAACTCTTGGAAGAAGGAATGGCCGAGGAAGGATATGATGAGTTACCTGAAGTCGTGCTTTCCTATAATACGAGTGAAGCACACCGCGCCATCGCTGAATATATGCAAGAGGTTTACCGAGAAGAATTGAATGTCGATGTTACCTTGGAAAATACCGAGTGGAACGTATTCTTGGAAGATCAACAAAATTTAAATCTACAATTCTCCCGGAGTTCATTCCTGGCTGACTATGCCGATCCAGTCAACTTCCTGGAGAGTTTTGTGACAGACTCATCCATGAACCGAACCGGATGGTCGAATAGTGAATATGATGAACTGATTGCTGCCGCCAAAAGTGAAGCAGATGAAAGCCAACGTTATCAATATCTTTACGAAGCAGAACAGATTCTATTCGAAGAACTACCTCTATTCCCGATTCATTTCTATAACCAAGTCGGTTTACAAAAGCCTGAAGTCACAGGAATTGTACGCCACCCTGTCGGTTATTTGGAATTGAAGTGGGCGAGTAAACAATAATTCAAATCGATTCATTTTCCGATGAGGGGCTTATCCCGTGAGTTGGCCCCTCATTGGTTCATTTTTTTACAAAGGAGAACGTTCATGTTACCGAAAGCTTTACAATATGGGGATACGGTTGGGGTCATTGCCCCGGCTAGCCCACCAAACCTAACAAACTATCAAAAGTCGCTCTCTTTCATTGAACGACTTGGACTACAGGTCAAACAAGGGAAGCATATGGAAAATGTCCATGGTTATTTAGCAGGCACGGACGAAGAGCGTCTAGAGGATTTGCATGCGATGTTTGCCGATGAATCCGTCAAGGGAATAATTTGTGCAGGAGGCGGGTTCGGGACTGCACGGATTGCACATCGGATCGATTATGAACTGATCAGAAACCACCCAAAGATTTTTTGGGGATACAGCGATTTGACCTATTTGCATACCGCAATTCGGCAACAAGCCGGTTTAGTGACCTTTCACGGTCCAATGCTTGCTTCCGATGTCGGAAAAGAAGACTTTCATGAACGATCAGCCCATCAATTCAAACAATTATTTGAACCGACTAAGCTGATTTATGATGAATCATTCTCTCCGTTGCAGGTTTTATCGGAGGGCGAAGCGGAAGGTGAAATCGTAGGTGGTAACTTGACATTGATCGCCAGCAGTCTGGGCGGTCCTTACGAAATAGATACGAAGGGAAAGCTTTTATTGATGGAGGATATTGACGAAGAGCCGTACCGAATCGATAGTTATTTGGCACAATTGATGCATGCCGGAAAATTAGACGATGCTGCCGGATTCATTATTGGTGATTTTAATAATGCTGAGGCGAAACGGAATCCTTCATTGACGCTTGAAACCGTCTTGAAAGATTACTTTCAATCCATCGATCGACCGGTCATGCGAGGGTTTAAAATCGGGCATTGCCAGCCACATTTCGCGATTCCCTTAGGTGTACCTGCAAAATTATCAACGAAAGACAAATCATTGACCATCGAACCCGGCGTTCAAGCACACCGTTGAAACAAACAGAACGAACCAATCAATCACCAAGATGGTAGGGAGGAGATTTGACATGACAGAAAAACAAGAAACGACCTGGGTCGTCGACGTTCCCGTAGCAACCATTTGGACGAGTCCATCCTCTCCACGGGATATCGACAAGCCTGGCATCAACAACCCTGTTTTACTTGAAGACTGGTATAACCAATTGAGTTTGGAATTACGAAAAGGTCTCAGTGATGATAACCTCGTCCAATCCCAATTATTATACGGTGAAGAAGTCATCGTCGACGAGATTGAAGGAGAATGGGCGAAAGTCATTGCGATCCGTCAGCCATCCAAAAAGGATGAACGCGGCTATCCGGGATGGGTACCGACTGTCCAGTTGAAAGAAGTCAAGCGGGCCGACTGGGAACGGGAAGAAGTAGCCATCATCACCAAAAAAGCGGCAAATTTAATCGACCAATCCGAGCGTCCAATTTTTGAACTCAGCTTTATGACGTATCTGCCGATCATCGATATTGAAGAATTGAAAGTCTGTGTCCAGACACCAACCGAAAAAGCTTGGATCTATAAAAAGGATATCCTGATCGCATCCTCCATACACAATCTCGCCAAAGGAACAGGGGATGAAATTGTCGCAAGCGCAAAGCAATTCTTGGAACTTCCTTATTTTTGGGGTGGAATGAGTGCATTTGGATATGATTGTTCAGGGTTTACCTATAACATGCATAAAGCACACGGATATGAAATCCCTCGCGATGCCAGTGACCAAGCGGAACAGGGTGAGCAAGTACCGGCTGATCAAATGAAGCCCGGCGACTTACTTTTCTTTGCCTATGAGGATGGAAAGGGCGCCATTCATCATGTCGGCATCTATTACGGAGAAGGTAAAATGATTCACTCACCGATGACCGGGAAGGGAATCGAGATCATCCCATTGAAAGGGACAAAGTATGAACGAGAATTATGTGGCGTGAGAAGATACCATCTACCACCGGGGGAATAAGAAATGACAAATCAACCACTTTTGGAAGTCAAAAATCTAAAAAAACACTTTGACATCGGCCGCGGACAAACGGTGAAAGCGGTCGATGGCATTACATTTGATGTGTACCGAGGAGAAACGTTTGGTGTCGTCGGGGAATCGGGCTGCGGTAAGTCAACAGCTGGAAGGACGTTACTTACGCTCTATGATAAAACCGACGGCGAAGTTCGATACGACGGGGAAGACGTACATGCCATCCCCGAAAAGGATCGGGAAAGATTTTTCCGGAAGATGCAAATGATTTTCCAAGACCCTTACGCATCATTGAATCCTCGCTCGACGGTCAAGGAAATTATTGCAGAACCGATGGAAATCCATGGCCTGTTCAACAATAAACAAGACCGATTGAATCGTGTTTATGAATTGTTGGAAGAAGTCGGCTTAAACCGGGATCATGCCAACCGTTATCCTCATGAATTCAGTGGAGGTCAGCGACAGCGAATCGGGATTGCCCGTGCGTTAGCGTTAGATCCAGAGTTCATCATCTGTGACGAACCGATTTCTGCATTGGATGTTTCCGTACAGGCCCAAATCGTCAATTTATTAGAACGATTACAACGCGAAAAAGGACTGACCTATTTATTCATTGCTCACGATTTGTCGATGGTCCGCCATATTTCCGATCGGATTGCAGTCATGTATCTCGGGCACATCATTGAATTGACCGATAGTGAGCGACTTTATGAAAAACCGCTTCATCCTTATACACAGGCTTTATTATCCGCTGTTCCAATCCCTGATCCAAAAGTTGAGGAAGAACGTTCAAGGATTATTTTGGAGGGTGAACTGCCAAGTCCGATCGATCCACCTTCTGGGTGTGTATTCCGAACCCGTTGTCCGTTTGCAAGGGATGTTTGTGCCCAAGAAAAACCAAAATGGCTGGAAGCAGAAGAAGGACGTTATGTCGCTTGTCATTTATATGACCCGAAACACTTTGAAATGTCACCAGAAGAGCTCCGTCGAGAAGTACAAAACAATTAACGGACCAAACCAAGAAAATCAGACTGACAAATTAGCCTTGGCCTCCTTTTTATATTATGATAATGAATGGAACTTTCACAGAGAATAACTACATAATAGGAGGCCAACCCATGAATGTATTCGCAATCGTAGGAAGTATCAGAGAAAAATCATTTAATATGCATCTTGCCAAATGGATTCAAGAACGGTATCGAGACACCATTCATTTGGAAATTGCAGATTTGAAGTCGATTCCGCTTTTCAATCAAGATGAAGAACTAGACCCACCGCAAGCCGTCAAAACATTTAAGGAAAAAGTGAAAAAGGCAGATGCAATCATGATTGTGACACCTGAATATAACTGGTCCATGCCAGGCGTTTTAAAAAATGCGTTGGACTGGGCTTCACGTGTTGATAAAGTATTTATCGGTAAAAAAATTATGTTGCTAGGCGCATCGATGAGTAACGCCGGCACGCTGCGCTCACAGCTTCACTTACGCCAGGTGTTCACTTCACCAGGCATTCAAGCCGTATTACTTCCGCCAGCAACAAACGAAGTAGCCATCACACTGGCACATCAAAAGATAGACGAAGAAACCGGAGAAATCACCGATCAAGATACCATCGACTTTCTCGATCGGAGAATCGAATCTTTCGTTGAATTTGTAAGAGGAAGCTAAGGTATATAAACAGAAACACAGTGCACATTCTTAAGTGATTGTGCACTGTTGTTTTTTGATTAAATGGTTGTTTGTTCACAAGAAATTGGGCTGCTCCTGGACTAGGAGCAGCCTGACTTGAGAGGGGATATAGAATTTAATGAATCATCACTGTCAATCATTAATGTTTTTTGTGACTAGCTCCAGCAACATCTCTTAAAGATGCACGGAATTCAGAGATCGGCAATGTTTCAACAGGTTCCAAGCATGCGACAGCCATGAAGTGTTTCAAATCAACGGTTATGCAGATTCCTGTACGTTGAAGATCACGAATGGAGTTTCCAGGGAAGAAATCACATACATCTGCTCCACCTGATCCTGGGGTCGAACCACCTTCTGTAACAGGCAAGAGTAATTCGATTTCTGCACAGCAATCATCTTTTATTTTGTTGATTCGGAAGATTGGCGATTCAAAGCATTGGAATACCCGATTTGCGCCTACTGTCGCCTGAACGACACTCTGCCCGATAAAAGGCGAGCAGTCACCTTTACAATACAGTACGAAAGGTACCGTATCGTTCTCAACGAGATTTTGAGCTGGTGATACCAAGCTTTCAATTGAATGTTTACAGCCAACTTCACAATCGTTACCACGATCATCTAAGGCATCTTGAGCCTTAACGATTTTTCTTAGAATGCGACACACACAGTTACTGTCATGACAATGGTCATTGCAATCATCGCAACCACAATGATCAAAATCTGGACTTACTTGATTGTTTTTGTAACTCATTTAATCACCTCTTTATCTTATTTACTACACTGTATGTCAATCTTTTTATCCCGTATAGGTTGTTTACTTAGGACAGATACTCATTTTCATTTTTGGCGAAAACTGTCCTTTTTTAATAGAAAATTTGGTATGATGGTAAGACAGTATTTTTCACTTGGAAGGGGATCTGATATGAGTCATCAAGTGCCTTTTATTGCAGTAGAAGGTCCAATAGGCGTAGGAAAAACATCGTTATCCAATAAAATTGCCTCACATTTCTATTTTCATTTATTGAAAGAAATTGTTGAGGATAATCCATTTCTTGAGAAGTTTTATGAAAATATCGAGGAGTGGAGCTTCCAAACAGAGATGTTTTTTCTATGCAATCGATACAAGCAGCTTGAAGATATCCAAAAGCATTATTTGAATCACGGTAAGCCGGTCGTTTCTGATTACCATATTTTCAAAAATACGATATTCGCCAAGCGGACGTTATCGGATGAACAATACAAAAAGTATCACAAAATATATGACATATTGACGGACGGACACCCGAAACCGAATGTGCTCGTTTACATTACCGCAAGCTTAGATACGTTGATCCATCGTATCCAGATGAGGGGAAGAGAGGTTGAACAAAATATTCAGCCTGCCTATTTGGAAAAAATCCGTCAAGACTATGAGGTTTTTATGGATGAATTTGAACGAAAGCATCCTGATATCCCTGTCATCCGGATTGATGGTGATCAAATGGATTTCGTCAAAAATCAGTCTGATCTGAACCAAATCTTAAACATCGTAGAAAAGCACGTCAATAAAGGAGAAGTTGTTTCATGAATGAACAAAACACATTCGGCATTCCAAATAATGCCGTCATCACCATTGCGGGAACGGTAGGAGTCGGTAAGTCAACGATGACGTCTGCCTTGGCGAATCGGCTGCAATTCAAAACTTCACTTGAGAAAGTTGATGGAAATCCTTATTTAGATAAATTTTATAAGGATTTTGAGCGTTGGAGTTTTCATTTACAAGTCTATTTTCTCGCAGAACGTTTCAAAGAGCAGAAGAGGATTTTTGAATACGGCGGAGGATTCGTACAAGACCGATCCATTTATGAAGACACTGGCATTTTTGCAAAAATGCATTACGATAAAGGAACGATGACGCCAACGGATTATGAAACCTATAAAAATCTATTTGACGCAATGGTCATGACACCATACTTTCCACATCCTGATCTATTGATTTATTTGGAAGGTTCGTTTGAGGATGTCTTGTCTCGCTTACATGCACGAGGCCGACAAATGGAACAAGACACACCTGTTGAGTATTGGAAAGAGATGTACGAACGATATGAAAACTGGATCAATAACTTTAATACGTGCCCAGTGATGCGAATCAATATTAATGATTATGACTTGCTGGGTGGAGATGAATCGATCGATCCCATTTTGGAACGCATCGGCCATTCGATCCAAACATCAAGGAAGTTGATCAGATCTTCGTAAGGGGTTATTCGAAGCCACGGGCCAACACGATTTTGACAGCAATTAAAACAAGACACGGAACGATTCGACGCTTGAAAGTGGAAGGTCCCTTTGAAGCTCAGAATTTTTCCGTGTCTATTTTTGTGCAAAATAAAAACAGGCTAATCCTTTTGAGAAAAAAGACTAACCTGTTTGGGTTATTTGTATTATGGCGGAGGAGGAGGGATTCGAACCCCCGCGGGCCGCGAAGCCCCTGGCGGTTTTCAAGACCGCTCCCTTCAGCCGGACTTGGGTACTCCTCCGTTGGCTGACACTTTAAAAATATATCATATTCAAAAACGTTAAGCAACCAAATTAGACATTTTTCTTTAAGATTTTTTATAGCCGGACAAGAGATTACCTTATCCGGCTACTATGATTATCCATTTTACTCGGTAACATCTATCTTTTCGATGCCGCCCATATATGGTCTTAAGACCTCAGGAATCGTTACAGTACCATCTGCTTCTTGGTAGTTTTCCAAGATTGCTGCTACCGTTCTTCCGATGGCAAGCCCTGAACCGTTCAACGTGTGGACATATTCAGGCTTCCCACCTTGTTCACGTCGAAACCGGATGCCAGCTCGGCGGGCCTGAAATGCTTCAAAGTTGGAGCAAGATGAAATTTCCCGGTACGTTTCATAGCTCGGAATCCATACTTCGATATCGTATTTTTTGGCAGCGGTAAAACCTAAATCACCCGTACACATGCTCATGACACGATAAGGAAGCTTCAAGAGCTGCAATACTTTCTCTGCATTTCCTGTCAAGTTTTCTAACGTCTCAAAAGAGTCCTCAGGCTTCACAAACTGTACGAGTTCGACTTTGTTGAATTGGTGCTGACGGATCAAGCCACGTGTATCCCGACCGGCTGAACCCGCTTCAGACCTGAAGTTTGCACTATAGGCAACATATTTCTTCGGTAGGTCCTCTACATTCAAAATTTCATCGCGGTGGAAGTTCGTCACTGGAACTTCTGCTGTCGGAATCATGAAGTAATCCAATTCCTCCAGTTTAAATACATCTTCCGCAAATTTAGGCAATTGGCCCGTACCTGTCAAACTGTCACGGTTAACAATCTGAGGAGGTAGCATTTCTGTATAGCCGTGTTCGTCTGCATGTAAATCCATCATGAAATTCAGCAAAGCACGCTCTAACCGTGCACCAAGTCCTTTATAAAAAACAAAGCGACTTCCCGTTACTTTTGAAGCGCGTTCGAAATCCAAGATTCCTAAATCAGTCGCCAAATCCCAATGTGGCTTTGGTTCAAAACCGAACTCCCGAACGTCTCCCCACTCGTGATCGACGACGTTATCGTCTTCATCTTCACCGACCGGGACAGATTCATGAGGGATATTTGGAATCGAAAGGAGGAGGTGATTCAGGTTTTCCTCGACGTCTTTTAATTCATCATCGATCGCCTTAATCCGATCGCCGACCTCACGCATTTCTTTAATTAGATGATCTGCATCCTGTTTTTCTTTTTTTAGTTGAGAAATCTCTTTCGAAACTTCATTACGGCGTGCTTTTAATTCTTCGGTTTCCTTAATGAGTGTACGTCGCTTACGGTCCATTTCCTCGAAATTGTCCAAATCGGATAAATCTTCACCGCGATGCTGTAGCTTTCCTTTAATCTCTTCAAAGTTATTTCGTAGATACTTTAAATCGAGCATTGTGATATCCTCCTTTTCAAATATAAAAAGCCCGTCCCTTAACATCTTAAGGGACGAGCTGTATACCCGCGTTACCACCCTTGTTGGAGCAATTAACTCCCAACTCGGAAGCATTAACGGCGCTTAACCGGATTGACTTCTGTCTTTCTGACGTTCGCCAATCAGCTCGAGGATGGATTCATAGGATACTTTACTGGTTCACAGCGACCACCAGCTCTCTTGAAAAGCATTGCCTATTACTAATTCCCTTCATAGCCATTTATTCATCTTACTCATAATATATCGATAGGATTCTCTTTTTGCAAGGATTTATGCAAAGATTCCTTTAATGCTATCAAAGAGACCGACGAAAAAGTCACCAATCGCTTGGAAAATACGGATGAACCAGTTTGGTTGCTCCACGGCTTCACTTGTCACAAGCGGCACGGAAATGGACGCTTCACTGTCCGAATTGATGTTTCCGTAATTATGATCTCCTGTATAATCCAATACCATCCGTCCTACTTCTGTACCTTCCTCAATTGGAGCCTCCAACTGACCGTCTTCATTCAGTAATTCTTCATCCAATTCGTAGCTGACAGAGTAGTTCTCTTTGTCGCCATTCAAAATCATTTTTTCGATCGGCTCACTGGATTCAACTTGGACCGTATCTTGTTTTCCTCGTGAAACTGGAATTGCTGATTCCTCTTCAATTTGATGTCCCGCTTCATACAAGACTTCTTTACTGAAGTCATTGAAGCCATAATCCAACAGTTTAGCTGTCTGATTAAAACGCTCAGCAATACTTTCTGTACGCATGACGACTGTGATCAATCGAGTATTGTCACGTTCAGCTGTTCCTGTAAACGCATAACCCGCGAGTTCCGTGTGACCTGTTTTCAAGCCATCCATTCCCTCGTACGTAAACTGTTCGAAGTTCTGACTATCCATACCCGGTAGCATCCAGTTCCAGTTTGTGATTTCCTGATCTTCAAATTCCGTTTTCGGAATGCTGGAAACTTCCAATACTTCCGGATGATCATTCACTAAATGGT